>NZ_DATJIY010000055.1:0-9888 GCF_035492835.1 Dinghuibacter sp. | reverse complement strand
GCGGTCGGCCTACGCGGCGGCCAAGCACGCGCTCCACGGATACTTCGATTGTCTCCGCGCGGAGGTGGCGTCGTCCGGAATCTACGTCACGATGCTAACGCCAGGGTATATACGCACGGCGATTTCGGTACATGCCGTAACGGGGGACGGTTCGGCGCTGGGCTCGGTGTCGGAGAACATCGCGCACGGGCTCGACGCGGCCGCGGCCTCCCGGCAGATCATGCGCGCGGTGGCGGCGCGAAAATACGAGGTCTATATCGGCAAGTTCGGGATGGAGCGCATCGCATTATGGATGGTGCGGTTCTTCCCGGGGTTTGTTTTCCGGCAGGCGTCAAAGTTTGCGCCCAAATGAGGCGGGGGGCAACCTGGATGAGGCGCGGAGCCGCCAGGACGCTGGGCGCGTTGGGAATGTTCGTCGCGCTGGGCCTCGCGGGGTGCCGTGCGCCGAAGGTCCCGCCGCCTTGCGTGGCGAACGTTGGAAAAGCATTTTGCGCTGCTCGACAGCCTGCGGGTGAACGATACTTCGGAGACCGCTATTGCGGGTCCGCTGGCGGCGACGCCGGCGCTGCTGGCTTCCTATAAAGATTCACTGGCCGTCATGAATACGGAAGCGATAGCCGATTTGATTATTGCACGGTCGTATGATTCTACCCTGACCCTGGTAACCTGGGACAATGGATCGGGCGACCACCCCATTCCGGAAACAGCGACCCTGGCGATCATGGGTCAGCCGGGGAGGCATACGACGTCGATGGTCCCGGAACCTCCCTGCCTGTCCACATATGCGGAGATTTGTCCCACCTTCTATTACTTCGAGATATATCCACTGGGCGGGGCGTTGTACCTGGCCGTGGGCAGCGGGAAAGAGCCAGGCCCCTACCCGCTCAGGGTGATCAGCGCTTTCCGGGTGGAGGCGGGCCGGCTTGAACGGGCGGATATCTTTCCGGTTCTCGATTCCGGGGACAAGGCCAATCTCTTTTTTGAATACGATCCACGCGCGGCCAAAGGCGAAGACCCCGAGTTCAAGGTCAGCGGGGATACCGTTCTTTACCCGGTCATCACCGCGACGCCGGACGGCGCGGGTTTTGACGGGCGATATAAGACGCTCGTGTTCGACGGGGTGCGCTTTACTCTTTCTTCGGCTGCGAAAGGCTATACCAGTTCCCGGAGTCGTCCTTGAAGATGCACTCGATGCCGTAGAATTCTTCCTTGGGGGCCTTCTTGAATTCGACGCCCTTGGCTTTCAATTCCTCGTAGGTGGCGAAGACGTCCTCGGTTTCGAAGACGCCGTAGCCAAAGGTGCCGCGTTTGATCAGGTCGCGCATCTTTTCGGCGGCTCCCTTGTCGAACATCATGCCTTCGACGACGGGGAGGAGGGTCAGCTCGAGGTCGGGTTGTTGGGGGCTGCGCACGGTCAGCCAGCGGATGCCGGGGGCCAGGGGGGCGTTGGTGTGGACCTCGAGACCGAGTTTGTTGACATAGAAGTCTTCGGCGCAGTCCTGGTCGAGGACATAGATGCAGACGTGCGATAAGCGTTTGATCATACTGCGTGTTTGAGGAGTCGAAGGTCGGGGGCGAGCGACAAACGGACTTCTTTAAAATTGCTCTTTTGGGGCCTCGGCGGGCGCCGCCGCCGGCGGCACGGCGACACTTGCCGCGGCGACGGCGGGGGACGATGCCCAGCCGTGGTGCGCGGCGAAGCACGGCGGGACGAAGTGGAGGGGCTCGGCGCGCATGGCCTGGCATTCGCGCTTGAAGGCGGAGGGGGTTTGGCCGGTGAGACGTTTGAAAAGACCGGTGAAGGAGCTGAGGCTGTCGAAGCCGACGGCGTAACACGCGTCGGTGACGTTGTGGCCCCCGCGGAGGAGCGTGCGGGCGCGGTCCACGCGGACGGCGGTCAGGTACTGGCCGGGTGTGCGGCCGTAGGCTTTTTTGAAGAGGCGGATGAAGTGGAACTTCGAGAAGAAGGCTTCACCCGCCACGCTCCCGAGGTTGATGGGGGTGGCGTATTGCTCGTCGATGAACAATTTCGCCTGGACAAGGCGCTTATAGAGATAGACGCGCGGATACGACACCCCCGGAAGGTACGGCATTTTGGGAAGCCGCAGGAACGGGAGCCGCGGGAACGGCGGCATGCCAGGACCGCGGGAGCGGCGGCCGCGGGACGCTACATTTTCGGCACGTCCGTCTGCGAGCTGCTCACGGTATGTGCGCTGAAGATCCCGAGGGCGCCGCCGTAGATATTGCTGGTGGGGTTACCGGGGGCGGCGTTGCCGGCTTGCTGGCCGGGGTCGGTGATCTGGGTCACTTCATAGAAGTAGTTGTATACGTTCGGGTCGATACAATACATGTCGATGCGCAGCTGGTCGAAGGGTTTGAGGTCGGAGGTGTCGGTGTTGAGCGTTTCATGGATGAAACGGCCGTCGGACAGGCGGTCGCTGAAGACGAAGGTCTTGGGGAGCTGTTTGCCGTTGACGTAGAGGACGAACTGGTAGTCGTTGCCGATGCCGGGGGGGTCCTGGAAGTTGGGGATCGGCTGGATGTCCGTGTTCTTGCCAAAGGACTGGCTGTAAAAGCTGATGTCCTGGAGCTCCACGGGGGCGGGCATGGTGGACTGGGCGGTGTAGGACTTACCGTTATAGTTCACCAGCAGGGCGTAGTTGTGACCGCTGACGCCGGTGAGGGTGTGGGTCTGGTAGGTGCCGGGGCTGGTTTCGGTAAGTGTGTCGGCCTGCCGGAGGTAGGTATCGGCGATGATGACCTGGGCGCCGGATACGCTGGGGTACGGGTTATTGGAGTAAAAGTCTTCGGACGTGCTCATGGTGACGGTATAGGGACCCGGCTGGTCGGTCACCGCACCGGTGATGACGAGCTGGGGACTGGTGGTGCCGAGGTTCAGGTGGACCGTCTTCTGACAGGCGCTGAGGACGAAGGCGAGGGCAAAAAAAGCGAGAAGGGGCTTCATATCGGATTAGAATTTGAAGTTGTAGGTGATGGAGGGGATGATGCCAAAGAGCGCGGTTTGGGTCGCGAGGGTCTGGTTGGCGTTGTTGGGGTCCTGCTTGAACGTGATGATGTACGCGTTCCAGCGGTCGTAGGCGTTGTAGATCGAGAAGGTCCAGCTGCTTTCGGAGTGCTGGGTCTTGTGCGTGATCACGGTCGCGCCCAGGTCGAGGCGGTGGTAGGCCGGCATACGGTTCCCGTTACGCGTGGTGTAGAGGTAGACGGGTTGGCCGTTGACCTCGTACTTGCCCGACGGCCAGGTGACGGGGTAGCCGGTGTTGTAGACCCAGTTGGCGGAGAAAGACCACTTCCGGGAGGCTTTGTAGGTACCCACCACCGATAGGTTGACGGGTTCGTCCTCGCGGGAGTTGAACCAGGTGTCGTTGTTGACGCCGGGTATCTTTACCTGGCTCTTGGAGAAGGTCGCCGAGACCCAGCCGGTGAGCTTGCCTTCCTTTTTCTTTGCATATAATTCCAAGCCATACGCCCGTCCGGGGCCGTACAAGAGGTCGGCTTCGACGTTCTCGTTGGCCTGGAGCTGGGCGCCATTCTTATAGTCGATCTGGTTTTGCAACGCTTTATAATACACCTCGGCGGAAAACTCGTACCGGTTGTCCAGGAGGTTGTGGTAGTAGCCCAGCGAGACCTGGTCGCTGATCTCGGGTTTTACGTTGGGGCTGCTGGGGATCCAGAGGTCGGTGGGCGTGCTGGACGTGGCGTTGGACAACAGGTGCAGGTACTGGACGTTGCGGGCGTAGGCGGCCTTGATCGAGCTGTTGTCGCCGATCTGGAAGCTGGTCGAGAAACGGGGCTCCAGGTTGAAATAGCTTTTGACGATCTGACCGGAGGAGGCGCTGTCGGTATGGATGACGTCGCCGGCGGAGTCGTAGGTGTAGAACTTCCCGGGGCCAAAGACCTGGAAGAGGCTCCCGCGGAGACCGTAGGTCAGCTTCCAGCCCGGCAGCGGGGTCCAGTCGTGGGATATGTAGGCGGCGCTTTCGAGGGAATATTTCTTCTGGAGCGACACCGGGTTGTAGCTCGAAGCCGCGTTGGTGTTGATGATGCCCGGGGACGGCTCGTGGTGGATCACGTCGATCCCGAAGTTGAGCTTGCTGTCGGTGCCCAGCGAGTACTGCAGGTCCTCCTTGAGGTGGAGGTCGACGATCCGCGAGGCGATGGTGATGTTGTCGTCGTTGGAGTTGATCGCAATGTTATACTTGTAGTTGCTGTAGATGAGCGACGTGTTGGAAAAAAGCCGGTTGGAGAAGATGTGGTTCCACCGGAACGTCGCGGTGCTGTTCCCCCAGTCGATCCCGAACTGGCCCGACACGCCGAGCTTGTCCTGGCCGAGGTAGCCGCTGAGGTATATCTTGTCCCGGTCGCTGAACGAGTAGTCGGCCTTCAGGTTCAGGTCGTAGAAATAGAGCGTGCTTTTCTTGAGCGTGGTGTCGGTCGACAGCTTCAGGAAAAGGTCGGCGTAGGTCCTCCGGGCGGTTACCAGGAAGGATCCCTTATGTTTTTTGATCGGGCCCTCGAAGTTGAGGTGGCTGGCGATCAGGCCGATCCCGCCGCTCACGCCATAGCGCTGGTCGTTGCCGTCGTTCATCTTCACGTCCAGGACGGAGCTCAGGCGGCCGCCGTACTGGGCGGGCATTTCGCCTTTATACACGGTGACGTCCTTGATCGCGTCCGAGTTGAAGGTCGAGAAAAAACCCAGCAGGTGGCTGGGGTTGTATACCGTCGCCTCGTCGAGCAGGATGAGGTTCTGGTCGGCCGCGCCGCCGCGGACGAAGAACCCGCTGTTACCGTCCCCCGCCGATTCGATACCCGGGAGGAGCTGGATGGTTTTCAGGATGTCTTTTTCTCCGAACAAAACGGGGATATTCTTTATATCGGCCGTGGACAATTTCTGTACCCCCATCAGCGACTGGGTGATGTTGGTGTTGGAGCGGCCGCCGCGGACGACGACCTCCTTGAGCTCCTGGCCGACGGCCAGGGAAACGGACAAGGTCGTGTCCTTATGGAGGTCGACCTCGACGGTGTCTGTGGCGTACCCCGAAAAACTAATCAGGACGTGGTAGGTCCCGGATGGGGCGGTGATCGAATAAAATCCGTAGGAGTTGGTGACCGTACCGGTCACCGGGCGTTCCATCAGGACGACGGTCGCGCCGATCATGGTCTCACCGGAGGACCGGTCCTTAACGGTGCCGGCCAGGGTATGCCGGTCTTTGTTTTGGGCGACCAGCGCCAGGGGCGCCAGCAAGGGCAGGAATAGCAGTTTGATCATGGCGTTTTGCATGGTGCAAAGATGCTTTGTGAAATGTTAACGATTTGTGGTATTGCTGCGAACCGCACAAATTTCACATTGAATCGGACAACTACAGCGTTAACCAATCCAGTAGGGCGGTTCCCCGGGTTTTGCTGACCACGATGGGGTCGTCGAATTTGATGGACAGCCCGAGCACGTATTTCCTGGGGAACGATTGGGCGGCTTCCTTTACAGCCGACCGGTTCACGAGGTGCTGGCGGTTGGCGCGGAAAAACATCCGGCCTCCCAACTTTTCAAGTTCGTCGAGCGTATGGTCGACGGCGTGTTTTTCGCCCTGGTGATCCACGAGCTTTACCGTGTCCCGGTCTATATAAAAAAGGGCCACGTCCTCGAGCCGGACCGGTTTGACCTTGTCCCGGTAATATACGAGGACGGAGCGGGGGCGTTGTTCGAGGAGCTCCGTCAGACGGGCGTAGTTCACTGCTTTTGAGAAGTGCTTGTCCCACTGCCGGTACCGGTCGAGGGCGCCCCGGACGGACTCCGTGTCAAAGGGTTTGAGGATGTAGTCGATACCGTTATGCTTGAAGGCGTCGATCGCGTAGGCGTCGAAGGCCGTACAGAAGACCACGGGTTGGTTTTGGCGTATTCGCTTAAATATGTCAAAGCTCAAACCATCGCCCAGCTGGATGTCGGAAAAGATCAGGTCGGCGTCTACATCGGTACGCCACCAGTTCACTGCTTCCTCCACGGAATGCAGGATTTTTGTGACCACGACGGTTTTGTCGGCTTCGACGAGCGTCTCGGCCAGGTCCTCCGCGCTCAGCGGCTCGTCTTCAATGATGATGATCTTCATTACGTATGTATCAAACCCAGGCTCACCTGGAAAAACGTCTCGTTCGTCGTAATCTGTATGTCCTCCTTCAGGAGCAGGCGGTAGCGCTCGGAGAGGTTGGTCAACCCCAGACCCGTGCCCTGTTCCTTTTGCGGTTTGGGCTGCCGGTTGTTCTCCACGAGCAGGCGGCCGTTCGGGTCCATATGGATACGGATGGTGAGGGGCGATCGCTGTGTCAGGATGTTGTGCTTGACGGCATTTTCGAGCAGCAGCTGCAGGGAAAACGCGGGGAGCTTCCGGCCCTTTTCGGTCGCGGGGATGTCGACGACGTAGTGGAGGGCGTCCTGGAAGCGGGTTTGCTGCATGTCGAGGTAGTAGAGGCTGAAGCGGAGCTCCTCCTCCAGGGTCACCAGGCTTTGCTGGGTGTGGGTCAGCGAGAACCGGAGGAACTCGCTGAGTTTTATCAGGTATCCTTCCGCTTCCGGCGGGGAGCGCCGGATCAGCGATTTCAGGGCGTTCAGGGAATTGAACAGGAAGTGCGGCTCGAGCTGGCGGACCAGCTTTTCGTGCTGGGCCTCGACGTTGGCGGCGCGGAGCTCCGCGTTTTCCAGGCGGACGCGGGCGGATTCCAGCCGGGAGAGTACGAACTCGATGAGGATCAGGACCAGGGTCTCCACGACGATCACCAGGGTCGTCATCCGGAAGAAGCTACCGGGGTGGTCATAGTGCACCCACCCGATATACCCCGCCGTCGTCAGGGCGTACAATACCAGGTAACCCGGGAGGTAGAAGTTCAGCCAGCGGCTGGGGAAACGCCGGGACAGCCCGGGTTGTATCCATTTTAATACGGCAAGGTTGGCGCCCCAGCAAATCGCCAGCAACAGCGGCTGGGTCGCCATGCGGACGCCCGGTCTGCGTGGGTCGGGGCCGTCGGCGGGGCCGCCCAGGTAGATGTTGACGGTCAGCAGGAGGAGGGCGATCAGGATCGTTACGGCGCCCACGCGGATCAGCTGTTTGTATTTTTCCTCCATGGGGGCAAAGATAAGGCCAGCCGGGCGGGAATTTCGTATGTATGGTGAACCAACTCGTTGCATTATGAAACGCTTGCTTTTCTCCTTGATCGTCCTCTCCGGCTGTAGCCGCTACTATTATCGCCCCAATGCCGTCAATACGCCCCTCTTTACCGGGGGCGGACAGGTGCACGTGGCGGGGTCCATTGGCTTTTCCGGCCAGAGCGACAACAATTCGGAGCACTGGAACTCGACCTTTGCGAACGTTCAGGGCGCGGTCTCGCCGGTTAACCACCTGGCTTTCATGCTCAACTACAGCAGCTACCGGTATACCACGGACCGGCCGGACACGGCTTCGGGGAACGTCAATGCCAGCGCGCACCTCCTGGAGGGGGCCATAGGGGGGTATTATGCCAAGGGGCGGAAGTTCAAGCTTGTCGCCGATTGCTTCGTGGGGTATGGGGCGGGGCCGATCTGGAGCGACGTGAATATGAACGTCGACCGGTTCTTTGTCCAGCCGGGGATCGGGGTCCGGTCGCCCGCATTCGACGCGGCCTTCAACCTTCGGATTTCGACGGTGAACTATTCCCACTTTTCCTCCGGCCGTTCCGTCAGTTACCTGCAGGACCACGATCTGATCGATAACAACGGCACGCGGATCGACGGGCGGACCTATACCTTCGCGGAGCCGAGCTTTACGGTGCGCGGGGGATACAAGTTCCTGAAGATACAGATGCAGGCGGTGCTGGCGCAGGACCTCAATAACGACGTGCACTGGCACTACAACGCGTTTATGTATACGCTGGGGCTGTACTTTAGTTTGGAGGACGCGCTGAAGGCGAGGTAGGTGCTTATGGACGGTTCGCGGCGAAGACGCGGCGGAAGTTGCCGTTGGCGATCTTCGCGATGTCCGTTTTGCTGTAGCCGAGTTTTTTAAGAGCCTTTGCGATCTTCTTGTAATCGCGAACATCGTCCATCCCCTTTGGATAGGACTCCGCCCCATCGAAGTCGGCCCCGATACCGACGTGGTCGACGCCGATCAGCTTCACGATGTAGTCGATGTGGCGGATCAGCAGGTCCAGCGGGGGGCGCAGGGCCTCGACTTCCTTTGGGTGCGCGGCGTACAGACGCTCGGTGGCCTCGTCGACGTCACCGCCCATGAGCCGGGTCAGCGAGTCGAGCTCGTTTTTGTGGGCGGCCAGGAAGTCGGCCTGGTGACCGTTGTAGGCGCTGTCCAGGAAGCCGCTGTAAAAGTTTACAAAGACCACCCCACCCTGCGCGGCCAGCGCCTTGAGCTGCGCGTCCTTGAGGTTCCGGCGGAACGGGTCGAGGGCGTAGGCCGAGCTGTGGGAAGCGATGACGGGTTTGGTGGAGACCTTCAGGACGTCGTAAAAGGTTTGGTCGCCCGTGTGCGAGACGTCCACCATGATGCCCAGCTCGTTCATCCGGGCCACGATCTGGCGGCCCTTTTCGGTGAGGCCCTTGTGCCCCACCGAGTCGCCCTTTAGCACCTCATCCCGGGCGGAGGTCGCCCAGGGGGTGCTGTTGTTCCAGGTAAGGGTCATATAGACCATGCCCCTTTGGGCGAGGCTGTCCAGGTAGTCCATCCTGTTTTCGATCATATGGCCGCCTTCCACCCCGATCAGGGCGGCGAACTTTTTGTCCTTTATCGCTTGTTCCAGCTCGTGCGCGTTGCGCACCAGTACCATCTTGCCGGGGTTTCTTTGTATAAGGCTCTCCAGGGAGTCGATCTCCTGGTTGGCCCGTTTGAAGGCGCGGCCGGCGCCGTATTCTTCCCCGCACCAGATGGAAAAGACCTGGGCGGCCATGTGTCCTTCCGCGGCCTTTACGAGGTCCAGCTGGACATCGGGCTGCTTACGCGTTAAGTCCTCGCCGGTCCGCACCTGTTTGCTCAGGACGTCGTTGTGCGTGTCGATCCAGCGGATATCGCGCTGGGCCCGGGCGGAAAGGGCGGCGCACAAAATGGCGAGGCATAGATAGGAACGCATACGTCAGGTTTATGCGAATTTAGGGAACCCGTCGTTTGTTTGGTGACCCGGCCCAGGGTTTTGTGGTACTTGTAGTGCATCTTCCGGCAATAGCCCTCAAAGGTGTTGCCCCCTGCTTTGAAGAGACGCCGGTGCGCCACCCAGACGAGCGTGGCTACCGCCCAGAAAAAGTACCTGTACAGCGGGCGTCGCAGGGCCCTGCCGGTGGGGGACTTTGTCTGGTAGATCGTCGACATCCGCTCGACCTGGAAGGTGATGTGGTAGGCCTCGTCGATGAGGATATCGGTGCAGATCTGGCGCAGCAACGGGCAGCCGGTGGCGTCCTTGAGGGCCTGATAAAAGACCTGGGCGGTGCTTTCGACGACGATGACGGGCAGCGTCCACATTTCCATGTTGGTGTTGAAGTACCGCACCTTGCGGAAAAGGGTGTCGCCCCAGTCCTTTTGGACGCGGGGTACGCCGATCTTGTCCAGGTAACGGCCGAGGTTACCACCGTGTTTTTGCTCTTCCTTGATGAAGAGCTCGATCGCCCGCACGTAGGCGGGGTCGTCGGTTTTCGCGGCATACTTGCCGGCGGCGCGGATCAGGTTTTTGCCGTCGGAGGTCTCGCCGAGCTGCCAGGCCTGCAGCGAGCGCTGGATGATCCGGAGCTTGTCCGGGGTGATGTCGGGGGTAAGGCCCCAGTCTACGCGCTGGAACCTGGCGTTTTCGCGGTAGTGGGCGATCCATTCGGTGCTGGTGGGCATAAATTTTGGTTTTAAAAGT
>NZ_DATJIY010000054.1:0-31728 GCF_035492835.1 Dinghuibacter sp. | reverse complement strand
TAATATCGCGGCGGTTTCGGGGAGGGTGGCGCCGGTGGATTCGGGGTAGCCGGATTCGATGACGAGGATGATGAGCTTGTTGTCGCGGGTGTAGCCCATGGCGGTGCGGGCGGTAAGGTCGTTTTCGTGGCCGGCGAAACGGACCTCTTCGCGGCTGGAGATGAAGACCTGGCCGCGTTTGATGAGGGTGGGGCCGCCGCCGATGGCGGTGAGCATGGGCCATTGCATGGTCTTGGCGCCGATTTCGGCGTTGGCGTTTTCGGCGTGGAGGTCGAACTGGGAGGGGTTCGTTTTGTGGCCCTTGCTGTAGCGCGGGTCGGCGGGGCCCTTGAGCATGAGGAGCGGGTAGTCTTTGCTGGAGTCGGTGAAGACCCAGCCGACGTCTACGTGGCGGGCGCCGTTGATGCCGAGGGCGCTGGGGGTGACGTAGCGGTAGACGCTGTCGTCGAAGATGGCGCTTTGGTTGAGACAGATGAGGCGCTGGTCGTTGATGACGAGCTGGAGGTTTTTACGGGTCGCGGAGTCGAATTGTGGGCCGTTGACGACGATGTAGGGGGGGAGGCCGGTTTCGGCGGCGAAGAGTGTCGAAGGCGTGCCCTCGCCTACGCGGGCGGTGAAGTCGATCTTCTGGTCGTACGGGTCGATCTCGACGTAGCACGCGCGGAAGGGGCGGCCGTGGACGGAGTCCTGGGTGAGGTAAACCTGGATGGAAAACGGCAGGCGTTCGTTCAGGGTGCGGGCCTTGGTCCAGCGTACCTGAGCGGACGACGTGAGGGGGAGGAGCAGGAAGAGGTATTTATACAAGCTGCGCTTTTTTCTCCAGACTCCAGGCGGCCTTGCCGTACCCGGCGATGACGTGCTTTTCGCTGTGGTAGGAGGAGCGGACGAGGGGGCCGCTTTCTACGTAGTCGAAACCCATTTCATAACCGCGCTCGCGCAATTCGGCGAACTCGTCGGGGTGGACGAAGCGCTGGACGGCAAGGTGTTTTTGCGTCGGCTGGAGGTACTGGCCGAGGGTGATGACGTCGACGCCGCTGTCGACGAGGTCCTGCATGGTCTGGAGGACTTCTTCCTTGGTTTCGCCGAGGCCGAGCATGACGCCGCTCTTTGTCCGCATGCCGCCTTCCTTGAGGGTGCGCAGCACTTCCATGCTCCGCCAGTACTTGGCCTGGATGCGGACGCTGCGGGTGAGGCGCTCGACGGTTTCGATGTTGTGGCTGACGACCTCGGGGGCGGCGTCGATGACGCGCTGGATGTTGTCCTTGTCGCCCTTGAAGTCGGGGATGAGGGTCTCCAGGGATGTATCGGGGTTGAGGGTCTTGACGGCGCGGATGGTGTTGTACCAGATGGCGGAGCCGCCGTCCTTGAGCTCGTCGCGGTCGACGGAGGTGATGACGGCGTGCTTGACCTTCATCAGGTGGATCGCTTCGGCTACGCGTTGGGGCTCGTCCCAGTCGACGGCGTCGGGGCGGCCGGTGGCCACCGCGCAGAAGCCGCAGGAGCGGGTGCAGACGTTTCCGAGGATCATGAATGTCGCCGTCCCGGCGCCCCAGCATTCGCCCATGTTGGGGCAGTTGCCGCTTTCACAGATTGTATGAAGTTTGTGGGTTTCGACTAAACCACGTACGTGCTTGTATGATTCTCCGACCGGCAGCTTCACGCGA
The DNA here is from genome assembly GCF_035492835.1 of Dinghuibacter sp. Taxonomy (NCBI): domain Bacteria; kingdom Pseudomonadati; phylum Bacteroidota; class Chitinophagia; order Chitinophagales; family Chitinophagaceae; genus Dinghuibacter; species Dinghuibacter sp. The sequence continues at coordinate 30,064 of NZ_DATJIY010000054.1, read as the reverse complement.
AGCCAGTCCGGTTTCTTGGGCTTGTCCATGGGGCAAATATACGGCGATTTTTATTGCCGGGCCCGGCGCGCGAAGCGCGCCGTAGGGGGGCCGTCACTTTCGCTTGCCGAACAGGATCGTGACGTAGGAATTCAGGAAAAACGCGTGGTTTTGGGCCAGGACCATCATGGGGACCTGGTTGAAGTAGTATTCGGCGTTCACGCCGACCTCGATGGCGCTGAGGAGCTCGTTGTAGCGGCCGTAGTCGAAACGGAGGGCCAGCTTGGCGTGGAGACCGGGTTTGATCTTGAGCTCGCTCCAGCCGGTGCCGAGACCGGTGCCGCCGTAGACGTTACCCAGGAATTGGGCGCTGTCCTGCTGGGTGTACTTGATGTTGACGAGCTGGCCGGTGGAGTCTTCGGTCTGGACGTAGTAGGGGCGCAGGAGACCGAGCGAAAGACCGCCGGCGTAGATACCGGAGACGGCCACGCCGTTCTTGTTACCCTTGCCGCCGAACATGTATTGCTGGCCGAAGCCTATCTTGAATTGATAGAAGTAGTTTTGCTTGCCGTAGATGAACGGCGTACCGTCCGTAAAGGGGTTATCGGAAACCGAAACCTTGTATTCCTTGGGGCTCTTCTTCTCGTTGAGCTCGAACTGGAGGATGTTGGTCCAGCGGAGCGACCTCATCCAGCCCTCCTCGAAGGAGAGGCCGTAGCCGTCGGTGGCCAGCTTGATCCCGAAGGCCCATTGCTTGTTGTAAGCCAGCACCCCTTCTTCCTCCCGGCGGATCAGGTCGTTGACCCGTTGTTTCCGCTCCCAGACCTTCTCCTGGTGGGGTGTACGCGGCACGGTATCTATCGTATTCTGGGCCGAGGCGCGCCCGCCAAACATTACCGATACCAAACCTACAGCTGCTATAAGATGTCGCACGATCAATCTGTTATGGGATATACTGGTCATAAAAGTAGGTAAAAACGCTAAGTGATGGCAAAAGTTGTGTCGATCTTTTAAATTTGTGCATGACTTCTACCGTAATCTACGAGGGCGACCTCCACACCAACGCCAAACACCTCCAAAGCGGAAGTGCCATTGAAACCGACGCGCCCACGGACAACAAGGGACGGGGCGAGCGCTTCTCCCCTACCGACCTCATCGCCACGGGACTGGGCGCCTGTATGGCGACCACGATGGGGATAAAGGCGAACGACCTCGGCGTTGACCTGCGGGGTCTTACCGTTGACGTCACCAAGCACATGGTGGCCGGTCCGCGGCGGATCGGTGGTATTGACATACACCTTCGTTTTCCGCAGGGGCTTGAGCTGGATGAAAAACAGAGGGCCATCCTGGAAAATACCGCGCGCACCTGCCCGGTCATCTACAGCCTCCACCCCGACATACAGGTAAATACGGAAATTTCCTGGTAGGCGTTGGACTTTTTTGCCCGCCCGCCGTTTAATATTACAAAAAATTGAAATCTAAGGCTTCCTCTCACCTTCTTTTCATCGACGGCATCCGGGCGCTCGCGGCGCTTTATGTGACGATCCACCACGAGGTGCTCCAGTACTATAAGATCCCGACGATCTATGGGTTTTCCTTTGTCAGGAAAAACCTGTTCAAGTTCTTCCTGGGGGGGCACTACGCGGTGGCGTTGTTTATCGTGGTGTCGGGGTACAGCCTGATGATCTCGGTGTCGCGTCACTCCGATACGCTGCGGGGCGGGGCGCTGGAGTTCTTCCGCAAGCGCGTTATCCGGATACTGCCGCCGTATTACCTGGCGATGGCGCTTTCGTTGATCTTGATTTGGACGTGTATCGGCGTGCCTACGGGATTCAACTGGGACAATTCCCTGCCGGTGTCGTCGTTTGACATCGTGATGCACCTGCTGTTGCTCCATGATTTTTTACGGCCGGGAGCGTGGCATATCAACCACGTGTTCTGGTCGATATCGGTGGAATGGAGGATCTACTTCTTTTTCCCGGTGCTCGTTTTGCTGTGGCGCCGCGTGAGGCCGGTGGCCACCGTTTTTGTGAGCGTGTTGATTTCGCTGCTCGGGCTGGGGTTCCTGGTAGGGCTGTCGTCGCTGGGGCTGCCCGTCAATTTTGGGGAAGGGGTGCATCCGTTTATCATTCTGTTTGCCTTCGGGATGCTGGCGGCGGATGTGTCGCTGTCGCCAAAGGCCTGGTCGGCGTCTTTCCGCGAACGCTATGCGTCACTGCCGTCATGGTTCCGCGGGGTGCTGTTCGTCGTTTTGGGCGGCCTGGCGGTTTTCGTGGGGCGGCTCGACGGGCCCGACCGGTTGCTGATGCCGTTGAGCGACATCACCGCGGGGGCGTTCTTTGCGCTCTGCATTTTTGCGCTCGCCGTCGGCGGGGACGGCTTTTTCCGGCGGGTCGTCGGTTGTAAGCCGCTGGTGTGGGTAGGGACCTTTTCTTATAGCCTTTATTTGATTCACGCGCCGCTCTTGCAGGTGGCGACGCAATACGGCCTGGATACCTGGGCATCGTCGCTGGACCTGCGCATGGGGTTGCTGGTGTTGGTGGGAACGCCGGTCATCGTGGGGCTCGCGTGGCTGTTTTTCCTCGTTTGCGAGAAGCCGTTTATAAAGATGAACCAGCGGGGTAGGAAGCCGGTCGCGCTCGAGGTGGTGACCGACCCGGCACCGTGAAAACACCCTTGATGGGGGCGCCGTCCTGTCTTAATTTGAGACATGCGCTTCAAAGAATTACTCAGCCTGGAAAAGGTTCCTTACCTGCTGACGATATTGTTTGCGATGGCCGGGTGGGGCGCCACGCATATCGCGGACCAGCTGATGTCCAGCCCGATCGTCGAGTACGACGCCACGACCAGCCGTCGCGGAGACACGACCGAGGTCAAATATGTGGTCACCAACATCACCGAAAAACAACGGTTCGACAACCTCTCCTTTTTGCTCGTCGCTCCCAGGCAGGACACTTTTTATAGTGGTGCGGTCGTGCTGCCGCCCCCGATCGTCATGGACAATGTAACCGCTCCCAGCGAAGTCAACCCTTTGTACTTCAGGGCGTCCCTTTCGCAGTTAGAGCCCGGGGCCAGTATCGAGCTCATCCTCCTGAAGAAAAAAGGGGATCCCATTGCCCTGCGGCTTGCTTCTTCTTCCATCGTGCGGCTCGAGCCCTCGTCCTGGGATACGTTTGTCATCAAAAACGAGAGCGATATCATCTACGGTCTCGTCATTGCCTGGATTGCGCTCATCATCGTTTATTTTATACTACTCAAAATATTTGTATGAAGTACCTTTTGATGGTGGCGGTCGCCTTGACGCAGGAGACCGTTTTTGCCCAGTTGAGATTCAAGGTCGTCGATGATGACAACAAAGGCGTAAAAAGCGTCATAGTCAAGATCGACGGCTCGGGTATCCAGAATAACCTGGGTGTCACGAATGATTCCGGTGAATTCAGGATCGATCCGCCGTGCGCGGGGGGCGACCGTCTGCAGGCAAGACCCCAGAGCCCGTTGCTGTCCGCCAGCAATATTACCTACTGCACCGACGTCCATGGCATGATCAAGGTGTATAATGTACTCTATACGAATAACCTGCGGCAAAACGCGCTGTATTACGAGTATACGGGAAACTACGCCCTTTCCGCGTACCTCAACAATACCCTGGCGACGCGTTACCAGGGCGTGGATTCTCTCTCCGCTCTCAATTACAAGGTTAAAGCGTACAATTTAACCGCGACGTCTTTCCGGATGACCAGCGCGTTCAAGACGGCGCAAGGCCCGGATTCCACCTTTTTGCTCTCCCCCGAATTCGAGTCCAGGCTCTTTCGGACCCAAAAAAAGCTCGGTTTACAAGCCGATGGGAAACTCTCCGATGCAATGCTGCTGGGGCTTTCCAATTTCAGTGAGGAAGGCGCAAAGCTGTTGTATGTCGTGCCGCACACGATAAAGATGACCAATTTATAACGAGTCCACGGCGAGGGCGCGGTGATGCAGCGGGGCGGTGGCGCGGCGCATGGCGGCGCGTTACATACCCGCCAACGCGCGGACCGCGCGGCTCACGGGGAGGCCCATGACGTTGTAGAAGTCGCCGTTGACGGACTTGATGCCGACGACGCCGATCCACTCCTGGATGGCGTAGGCGCCGGCTTTATCGTAGGGGCGGTATTTGTCGACGTAGAAGGCGATCTGCCCGGGGGTCAGGGCGTGGAATTGGACGCGGGTGACGTCGGCGAAGGTGACTTCGGCGGAGGCGCGGCGGCAGCAGACGCCGGTGATGACCTGGTGCTCGCGGCCGGACAGGCGGGTGAGGATGGCGATGGCGTCGTCGCGGTCGCGGGGTTTGCCGATGATCTCGTTGCCGAGGACGACGACGGTGTCGGCGGCCAGGATGGTGCGGCGGCGGATGCCGGCGACAAAGGCGGAGCGCTCGGTGGGGTCGATGTCGAGACCGGGGATGGTGGGGTTGTTGTTGAGCTGGTCCTGGACGGCAAGGGCTTTCTGGCGGGCGATATAGACGGGGACCTCCTCGGGGGGAAGACCGTCGGGATAGCTTTCGTCGGTCACCGGGACGACGACGTCAAAATCGATTTCGGCCCACTCCAGGAGCTGGCGGCGGCGGGGCGATTGGGAGGCCAGGATGATCGGCTCAAGCATAGTATTTGAAGAAAAGGAGTGACAGGATACCGGTCAGCATGATGATCTTGACCAGGGTGCTGAGGCGGTGGAAGTCCTTCGGGGTCCTGGCGGACAGCAGCCCGCGAAAGACGTAGAGGAGCGGCAGGATGATCGCTGCCGCCAGGTAGACCGCGCTGAAGTACATCTTGAAATACAGGACATAGATCGTGACGAAGGTGAGCGCGCCCAGCAGGACGACGATCCAGGTGCCGGTGAACACCTTGGCGGTCGTGAAACCCCAGGCGATCGGAAGGGTGCGGCAACCGTATCTGGCATCGCCTTCGGTGTCTTCCATGTCCTTGATAACTTCGCGGATCATCGATAGGATAAAGGAAAACGAGCAATACAGCACCCCTATCCGGGCAAACCGCGCGTAGTTGACACCGGGTTTGGCGGGGTCCGCGCCGGCGAGCATGCCGAGGTGGTGGAGGATGTCGTCGTTGACGCCGATCCAGAGCAGCACCCCGATCGCCCAGGACGTCAGGATGGAGACGAGGATGTTGCCGCTGAGGAGTCGTTTCTTCAGCGAAACGGAATACAGGAAGAGCAAACCGACGCACGCGAAGTTGAGTAGCGGGAGCAGGTAGAAGTGCAGGACGATGCCCAGGTAGACGCTGATAGCGACGCCCGCCAGGGACAGCATGCCGTGCCACCACATCGCCCAGCGGCGGCTGATGTACCGGTCGACGATGAGCCGGTCGGGTTTGTTGACGAGGTCTATATTGACGTCGAAGTAGTCGTTGATGATGTATCCGGCCGCCGCCATGCAGGCAAAGGCGAGCGCCAGCAGCCCCAGCCTCCCCCACCCCAGCGCCGGTATCCAGCCGGAGGCCGTATAGGAGGGGCGCATCACGCAGTAGTAGAACAGGAACTGCGTGAGGGCGATGATGAGGAGATTCGGCCAACGGATCAACCGGAAAAATGCCTTGAGGGTTTGCATATGGATGCGGAAAATTAAGGAAAAACGGCTTGCCGCCGGCAGGCCTCGCAGCTATTTGCTGGCCGGGGTGGCGGTGTGGGTCCAGTGATTGTTTAGCTTGAGGACCTTCTCGATTACGTCGCGGACGCAGCCGTCGCCGCCTTTGACGGGGGATATGTACTTAGAGACGTGTAGGATTTCGGTGCAGGCATCGGCGGGGCAGCACGGGAGGCCGACGGCTTCCATGGGGGGGAGGTCGGGCATGTCGTCGCCCATGTACAGGACGGTTTGGGGGTCGAGCCGGTGGGTCTGGATAATTTCCTGCAAGAGGGACAGCTTGTCGTCGATGCTCATGTGGACGTCGGCGATGCCGAGCTTGGTGAGGCGCATACGGGCGGCGGGGGAGCTGCCGCCGGAGATGACGACGACGCGGTAGCCCTGCCTGACGGCCAGCTGGAGGGCGTAGCCGTCGCGGGTGTGCATCTTCCGGACCTGCTCGCCGTCTTCGAGGACCCACACGCCGCCGTCGGTGAGGACGCCGTCCATGTCGAAGACGAAGGTCCGGATCGGTTGAAAAAGCTCGAGTATGTTCATAGCGCGGCAAAGGTAAGGACGGGGAGGGTTGCATAAGTCAGGGGGAGTGCGTATTTTATGGCGCAAATGCTTACCATATGTCTCTGATTAAACGCATCCTCTGGGCGATTGCGGCCCTGCTTTTACTCCTGGTTTTGGTTTCTTTCTTCCTGCCGGGGACGGTGCATATCGAGCGGTCGAAGGTGATAAAGGCGCCGCCGGCCACCGTTTTTTCATTGGTAAATAACCTGCGGACCTACGACGACTGGATGCCGTGGAACCGGAAGGACCCGAACATGCGCCAGACGTTTGGCGACAAGGACGCGGGGATGGGGGCGAGCTATAGCTGGACCAGCCAGGACAAGCAGGTGGGGAACGGGACGCTGACGATCACCGAGTCGGTGCCGGATCAGAAGGTGACGACCGCCCTGGACTTCGGGGACATGGGGACGTCGCTGGACGGGTGGCTGCTCACGCCGGTGGACAGCGGGACCAGGGTGGTTTGGTACATGGACTCGAAGATGACGGGGAAGAACCCGTTTTATTCGGTGGTCGGCAAGTATATGGGGTTGTTCATGGACAAGATGGTGGGGCCGGACTTCGAGCAGGGGCTCGACAGCCTCAAGAGCCTGTCGGAGCGGAACCATTCGCCGCGGCCGCCCGTCATCAAGCTTGACACGTCGAGCGTGGCGGCGATGACGGTGCTGTATATCGCCGATTCGGCGAAGGACGGCGGCGAGATCGCCCGGAAGCTGTCGATCATTTACGGCCAGGAGCTGGGCGCCTTTATCAATAAACAACACCTCAAAATGGTCGGGGCGCCGATGGCCTGGTACTCGGGCGACCAGTTCCCGCTGATGTTCGAGGCCGGGGTCCCGGTCGACAAGGCGCCCGCCGGCGTCGAGGGCCGTATCAAAATGCGGCGGACCGCCGCGGGTCCGGCGCTGGTCGCCCACTTCTGGGGGCCCTACGAGCTCGACCCCATGGGGTATAAGGCCCTGGCGGACTCTTTGGCTAAAAGCGGGCGCAAGGCGGCCGGGTTGCCCTATGAGGTCTATGTGGGCGATCCCGGGGTCGAAAAAGACCTGTACAAGGTCCAGACGGACATTATCCAGCCGGTGCGCTAGCCGCCTCCAGCCCGGGACGTAAAAGCGCGCAAAGGGGGATGTCCCCTTATTTAAGGGGCAGTTCGCGGCCCCCATTTTGCGGACATTTACGCCATGAACCTTATCCAGGAGCGGCAGCCGCATTGGTATGCCCTCTACACCCGACCCAGGGCCGAGAAAAAAGCCGCGCAAACCTTAGCCGCCAGGGGCGTGGAGGTGTACTGCCCGATACAGCGGGTGCGGCGGCGCTGGCACGACCGGTTTAAGGTGGTCGAGGAGCCGGTGTTTACATCCTATGTGTTTGTGCGCGTGCGGGCGGCGGAGAGGGTCGGGGTTTTGTCAGACCCGAATATCATTACTTTTGTGAACCACTGTGGGAAGCCGGCGGTGATCCGGGATGGTGAGATGACCGCCATCCGGGCATTCCTGGCGGACCACGAGGGCGCCGAGTTCCGGGTGACGGGGGTGGAAGAGAATGACGTGGTGCGGATCGAGGAGGGGCCCTTCCGGGATTATACGGGGATTGTGGTGAAGAAGCACCGGAAAAAAGCCAGTATCAGGTTGGAACTTCTCAACGCGTACCTGGTGGCGGAAATCCCGGACGCGCAGTATAGTAAAGTCTAAGGCGCTTGCGCCTCAAAAACATTATGAAAAAAGACGCATCGATCTACATCGCAGGGCATCGGGGCATGGTCGGGGGTTCGATCCTCCGGCGGCTCGAAAAGCAAGGATATACGAAATTGTTGACCCGGTCTTCGAAGGAATTGGACCTCCGGGACCAGAAGGCGGTCCACGACTTCTTTGAGGAGCAGCGGCCGGAGTATGTGTTCCTGGCGGCGGCGAAGGTCGGGGGAATCCTGGCCAACGATACATATAGGGCGGACTTTATCTATGACAACCTGATGATCGAGGCGAACGTCATCCATGCGGCGTACCGGAGCGGGGTGACGAAACTGATGTTCCTGGGCAGCTCGTGTATCTATCCGAAGATGGCGCCGCAGCCATTGAAGGAGGAGTATATGCTGACGGGGCCGCTGGAGCCGACGAACGAGCCGTATGCGATCGCGAAGATCGCGGGGATCAAGCTGTGTGAATCGTTCCGGGATCAATACGGGTGCAACTTTATCAGCGTGATGCCGACGAATCTGTATGGCATCGGCGACAACTACGATTTGAAGAATTCGCACGTGCTGCCGGCGCTCATCCGGAAGTTCCACGAGGCGAAGATACAGGGGGCGGCCACGGTGACGATCTGGGGAACGGGGACGCCCAAGCGCGAGTTCCTGTTTGCGGACGACCTGGCGGAAGCGTGCGTGTACCTCATGGATAACTATGACGGGCGGGAGCTGGTCAATATCGGGACGGGGGAAGACCTGAGCATCCGGGAGCTGGCCGAGACCGTGAGCCGGGTGGTCGGGTTTGACGGGGAGCTCGTTTTTGATACGGGCAAACCGGACGGGACGCCGCGGAAGCTGATGGACGTGTCTAAGCTCCACGCGATGGGGTGGAGACACACGGTGGAGCTGGAGGATGGCATCCGACTGTCGTATCAGGATTTCCTGGCGCATGAAGGCGCGAAAACGCCGGTGGGCGCTGCGTAAACGTATGGCGAAATACTACTCAAAATGGGAAAAGGCGCTGGGCCGCTGGCGCGCGCTGAGGTTATCGTTGGTCAACCGGCAGATCCACCCGAAGGCGGAGATCATCTGCTCACACCTCTACGGAACGGACAAGATCGCCATCGGCGAGCGGTCGTGGCTGTATTACTGCCGGGTCCGCGTCAGCAGCCATTCCAAATACATACACATCGGGGCGCGGACGAAGGTCGAGTGTAACGCTTTCCTGAATGCGCACAAGGGCTATATCACCATCGGCTCGCGGTGTTTCGTGGGGCCCAACGTAATCATCCAGGGGTTTGGCGGCGTCGAGATCGGGAACCACGTCATGATCGCGGGCAATACCTTTATATCGAGCTCCAACCATATTTTCGAGGGCGTGCCCGCGGACGAGTTCCTGGACCGGGAGGAGGGCGCCAAGGTCGTCATCCACGACGACGTCTGGATCGGCTCTAACGTGACGATCACGGCGGGTGTCGAGATCGGCCCGCGCTGTGTCATCGGGGCGGGTAGCGTCGTGACGCGGAGCATACCGGCGGGATCGGTGGCGGTGGGCGCCCCCGCCAAGGTGGTAAAATCGATACCCTTATGAAGAGCTCATCCTTCAAAGCCATCGTCAGCGGCAACATCTGGGGCATCTTTGGGAAGCTGCTGGCTGCGGTGGTCAACTTTGTCTCGCTACCGATCCTCCTGAACGTATACGGAAAAAGCGACTACGGCCTGGTGGGCGTGGTGATGTCCACCAATGCCTTCCTCCAGATCGTCAACCTGGGCGTGCCGATGGGCGCGGTCAAATTCTTTTCGGAGTGGATCGAGGGCAAGGACGAGGATTCCCTGAAACAGGGGGTCCAGTCGAACCTCCTTTTTTTCACCCTCATAGCCTTTGTGAACAGCGCGATCCTGGCCTACCTGGGGTACAACGCGGGTCACTACTTCAAGGTCTCGCACCCCGCGATGCTGAGCACCCTTTTTTACCTGTCGGCGATCCTGACCTTCCCGAACTGGTACTTTCTGTCGCTGCAGCACGTGCTGATGGGGTACGAGCGGATCGGGCAGGTGAACCTGATGAACTCGATCGCCAGCATATTGAACCTGGTGGCTACGTTGGTCGCGTATGTGTTCAAGGCGCCGCTGGAGGTATATTTTATCATTTACCTCGGGACGAATATGGTGGTCATACCCCTGAGCATCTACGAGTGCCGGCGGATCGGCGCGTGGCGGAGGGAATACCTGTTCCCCGCGTGGCACAAGCGGTATTTCCGGGTCATCATCAAATACAGCTTCAGCCTTTTTGCGCTGGGGCTTTTACAGGTCCTGGCGGTCAACGTCCAACCGCTGCTCCTGGGCACGATGGAGGCCAACGGGGACGTCGCCGTGGCCAACTACCGCATCCTCCAGAACGTGACCATGCTGGTCTCGCTGTTCTCCAGCACCTTCCTGGCGAGCTTCCTGCCGTATGTCTCCAAGGCGAACTACCGGGGCGACACCGAGGGTATCCGGAACTTCGTGCTGGCCACGACGAAGTGGCTCAGCGTGATCGTGTTCTTCTTTTGTTTCCTGATCGCCTTCAACCCGGGGCAGGTGCTGTCGATCTATGTCGGCAAACAGGGGTCGGGGCTGGAAATCTGGCTGATCATCTGGATACTGGGCGTGTGTTTCAACAACAACCAGGGTATCTCGTCGACGATGCTCAGCATCGGGCGGCTCAGGGGGGTCATCATCGGCGTGGCGATCGCCAGCGCCAGTACGATCGCGTTCTCGTTCCTCTTTGTAAAAAAATATGGCGTGGGTATCGCGGCGGCGAGCTATCTGCTCTACCGCGTGATGGAGGCCTTTGTCATCTATGGCTATTATATCCCGCGGATCATGAAGATGCGGCCGGGGCTGATATTCGGTAAATCCATCGTGCCGCCGCTCGTGGTGGCGCTGACTGCGCTGGGGTTGACCAAGGCCCTGTTCTACTGGTGCGTCCCGCTGGAGAAGCCCTTCCTGTACATGTTTGCATTCGGGTGCGTGTCGCTGGCGCTCTACGCGCTGCTGGTCTACCGGTTCTGTATGACCGTGGCGGAACGCGAGATGCTGGGTAACGCGGCGCGGATGCTTCAGAAAGTCAAAATCGTATCCAAATGATGGCGCTCCTGAAATGGCTCAAACGGGCGCGGTATGCCTATGGCGCCAAACAATCGATCCCGCTGGAGCCGCTGCTGGCCAAAAGGGACGCGCTGACCCGCGCGTATGCCGGGGGCGCGGCCCGCGGCACGATGGCGGTCGCCCGGGACTTCGTGCGTGAAAGCCCGGCCATCCTCCTGGCCAGACGGCATCGCGGTCTGCGGTTCGCGCTCCTGGGCGAGGCCTACCGGCAGGCACGGCGGCAACGGGCGGACGACGGCCGGTTTACGGATATAGTATACCCGCAACGGCGACCGACAAACCGGTTCCGCCCCGAAGACCTGGTCGTCCTGTATCGATTTTATGAGAAAAACGGCGTCAAACCCCGCCCGGAAGGCTTTGACAAATTCAGTTGTTTCGCGCAGTTCTCGAGGGTCTTCGCGGGGGCCCGCGTCTATGTATTTATGGACAACTCGTCGGCGGAGGCGCGTCAGCGGCTACAGGCGATCCGGCCGGACGCGACGATCTTCGAGAACAAGGTGGGGAACTCGGGGAACCTGCTCAAGGCGCTGGATTTCGCGCTGACGCTCCCGGGCAATCCGATCGTCTACCTCCTGGAGGACGATTATGCGCACCGCCCGGGCGCCGACCGTGTCATGCTGGAGGCGTTCAACAGCGCCATCCCGTTCGACTACCTGTCGTTATATGATCATCCGGATAAATATGTGGACGGGTATAACCCACACGTGATGGACGGCGGAGAGGTCTCCAAGGTCTTTTTTACGGGAACGATCCATTGGAAGGAGACCAACTCCACGACCATGACGCTGGCGGCCACCAAGGAGACGCTCCGGGCGGACCTGGGGGCGTTCCAGCGCTTTTGCAAGGGGGGGACGCCGGACGATTTCGGGCTGTTCAATTACTTCAGGCGGAAACGGGGGCGGCGGCTAATCACTTGTATACCAGGCTACTCCTCCCACGGGGAGGCGGGAGCGGAGACACCGCTCCTCCCGGAGGGGCTATGGCGGTACCCTTGACTTAAGGGATTAGCCGCGAGGGGAATATTGAGGACTTTTGTACTTGGGAAAGCATAACTTGCAAAAAATCAGATGTTACTGAGGTGGGCGAAGCCTGCTTAAAAGCGAACGAAATACATGGCAAAGACTGCACTTATCACGGGTATCAATGGACAAGACGGCGCGTACCTGGCCGAATTATTACTGGAAAAAGGCTATATGGTCCACGGGATCAAACGCCGCTCTTCCCTGATCAACACCGACCGGATCGACCACCTGTACCAGGACCCGCACTCGGACCACGTGCGCTTCCGGTTGCACTACGGCGACCTCACGGACGCGACCAACCTGATCCGGATCATCCAGGAGACAAAACCCGACGAAATCTATAACCTGGGGGCTATGAGCCACGTAAAGGTGAGCTTTGACGTGCCCGAATACACGGCCAATACCGACGGGATCGGGACGCTCCGCATCCTGGAGGCGGTCCGGCTGCTCGGTATGACGCAGACCACCCGGATATACCAGGCCTCCACCTCGGAGCTCTATGGCCTGGTGCAGGAGGTGCCCCAAAAGGAAACCACCCCCTTCTACCCCCGGAGCCCCTACGCGGTGGCCAAGCTCTACGCCTACTGGATCACCGTCAACTACCGGGAGGCCTATGGGATGTACGCGTGTAACGGTATCCTCTTCAACCACGAGAGCCCGCTGAGGGGCGAGACCTTCGTCACCCGGAAGATCACGCGCGCGGTCGCCTCGATCGTCCTGGGTCTCCAGGACAAGCTCTTTATCGGGAACCTGGACGCCCAGCGCGACTGGGGCCACGCCAAGGACTACGTCCGGGCGATGTGGCTGATGCTCCAGCAGGACAAACCCGAGGATTTCGTAATCGCCACGGGCACGACGACCCGCGTCCGGGAATTTATCCGTATGGCGTTTGCCGAAGCCGGCATAGAAATTGAATTCAAGGGCAAGGGCGTCAACGAGAAGGGGTATGTGGTGTCGTCGTCCAACCCGGACTACCTGCTGCCGGCCGGCAAGGAGGTCGTTTCGGTGGACCCGGCGTACTTCCGCCCGACGGAAGTGGAGCTGCTCATCGGCGACCCTACCAAGGCCAAGACGAAATTGGGGTGGATCCCTACCTATGACCTGGCCGCGCTGGTCCGGGAAATGGTTTCAGCCGATATCGATGTGATGAAACGCGATAACCGGACACAATGGGAGCACCTCGCGGGATAACCAAAAACATCTTAAAAGATAATATGCGCCTAAACCCGTTCAATCCTTGCCTTGTGGCGCTGATAGCGCTTGGGGCAATGATGACTTCATGCGTCAACACCAAGAAAGCGATTTATTTCAACAACATACAGGATACCGTCCTTCAGAATGTGACCAGCAAGCCCCCGGTGATCCAGAAGAACGACCTGCTGGGGATCACGATCAGCAGCCTCAACCCGGACGCCTCGGCCATCTTTAACATCCAGGGCGGGTCTGCGTCCAGCGGGTCGTCCATCGCCACGCCGGGTAACGCGACATTGTCCGCGACGGGTGGCCTGTCGGTCCCTACCCCAACGGCCAGCCAGAATGTCGGGTACCTGGTCGACCAGGACGATTCGGTACAGTTGCCGGTACTCGGCAAACTAAAAGCGGGCGGGTTCACCAAGGAGCAGCTGGCCGACGAGATCCGGACCCGGCTCGACACGACAAAGCTCCTTACCCAGCCCACGGTGATCGTCCGGTTCCTGAACTTCCGGGTGACAGTGCTCGGTGAGGTGGCGCGTCCCAGCACGATCAACGTCTCCAACGAAAGGATCTCGATCCTGGAGGCGCTGGGGCTGGCGGGCGACCTGACGATCTATGGCAAAAGGGAGAACGTGCTGCTGGTCCGGGAAGAAGGCGACAAGAAGGTCATCCGCCGGTTGAACCTGAATTCCCCGGATATACTGACGTCGCCCTATTACTATTTGAAGACGAACGATGTAGTATACGTGGAACCGAGCCGGTCGAAGATCGCCAGCGCCAGCCGCTCGCAGCAGCTGTTGCCGGTCATCCTGAGCGCGTTGTCGCTGGTAGCCGTCATCGTGAGCTATTATGTACGGAATTAACGTGAGCCTGGGACCTGTGATAACATCCTAAACACCCGATTGATGCAGATCAACAACAAAGCGCAGATCAGTAACGAGGAGGAGAACGCCTTCAGCCAGCTTTTCCACAAATACTTCCCGTACTGGCCCCTCTTCCTGAGCCTCCTGGTCGTGACCGTGGTGGTGGCCAAGCTCTATATCCATTGGGCCATCCCCTACTACGACGTTACGGCGCAAGTCATGGTCAAGGACCAGAAGAACGGCGTCGACGACCAGAACCTGATGGAGCAGCTGGACCTGTTCGGCTCCAAGAAGTTCGTGGAGAACGAAATCGAGATCATACACTCCCGCATGCTGATGCGCCTGGTGGTCAAGGACCTGTCGCTGTACGCGCCGATCATGTACCAGGGCAGGATCGCCAACATCCCCGCCTATGTGTTGTCGCCGGTGATCATCCAGGTCGCCAACCCGGATTCGATCGAAGAGCAGAAAAGCGTCCTGTTCAGCTTTGACAGCGCGCACCAGCGGGTGCTGATGGGCAAGGAGTCGTTTGCGGTGGGGCAATGGTTCACCATGGGTCACTATACCCGGGTGCGTTTCGTGGCCAACCCGAACTACCAGGCGCCTTCCGTGCAAAAGCCCCTGAGCTTTTCGCTGATCACGGTCAAGGCCATGGCGGAAGGCATCCTCAAAGGACTGAAGACGGGACAGTCGAGCAAGATGTCCTCGGTCATCAACCTCACGCTCCGGGACGCCGTGCCCAAAAGGGGCGAAGACATCCTCAACGACCTGATACGCGTCTACCAGACGGCTTCCATCACGGATAAGAACACGCTGGCGGCCAATACGCTGAAATTCATCGACGGCCGGCTCGTCCACGTGACGCAGGAGCTGAATGCCGTGGAAAGGGGCATCCAGGACTATAAGACCACCAACGGTATCGTGGACGTGAGCGCCCAGGGACAGCTGTACCTGGACAACGTCGAGGCCAACGACCAGAAGCAGAGCGAGATCAACGTGCAGCTGGCGGTCATGGACCAGGTGGAGCAATTTGTCAGGTCCAACGATACCAAATCCGACGTGTCGCCGTCCGCCTTTGGCGTCAGCGACATCGTTCTGGCCGGGTTGCTGCAACAGCTGTATTCGCTGCAAGTCCAGTACGACGGGCTGAAGAAGACGACCGGGGAGAACAACCCGATGCTGCTGACGCTGAAGGCCCAGATCGATAAGATGAAGCCCGGCATCCTCCAGAGCGTACAGGCGCAACGCCAGAACCTGGAGGCGTCCAAGGCCGCGCTGTCGCATACCGGCGACGCCTATTCCTCGGTACTCAAGACGCTGCCGGAAAAGGAACGCGGGCTGATCGCCATCAGCCGGGACCAGACCGTCAAGAACTCCATCTACGCCTTCCTGCTCCAAAAGCGGGAAGAGACCGCGCTATCGCTGTATTCGCAGGTGTCGGACACCCGGCTGGTGGATGACGCCGAGGCCACGGTTCTGCCGGTCAGCCCCCAGCACCTCATGGTGTACGCGATCGCGATCATCCTGGCCTTTGCCGTGGGCGCGGGTTTTATCGCCCTGCGCGAAGTGCTCAATCCGAACATCGTTTTCCGCAAGGAGATCGAACAATATACCGACGTGCCAATCATCGGCGAGATCATGTACCAGGGCAGCGGGAGCCCGCTCATCACACTGGAGGACACCCGGAGCATCATCGCCGAGCAGTTCCGTATCCTCCGGACGACGCTGGCCTACATCGGGATCAACAACCGCAAGAAACGCGTCCTGGTGACCTCCTCCATCAGCGGTGAAGGGAAAAGCTTTGTCACGGCCAACCTCGGTCTGGCGCTCGCCATGGCCGGGAAGAAGGTGATCCTGCTGGAGTCCGACCTGCGCAAGCCCAAGCTGTCGGCCATGTTTGGCGTTACCCGCGAATCCGGGTTGACCAACCTGCTGGTCGGCGACCGGGAGCCCGACGAGATCATCCGCAGCACGTCGGCCCACCAGAACCTGTTCCTGATCCCTTCCGGCCCCATACCGCCGAACCCGTCGGAGCTGATCATGAACGGCCGTTTTACGGAGCTGCTGGACTACCTGCAGGGGCATTTCGACTTTATCATCATCGACTCCGCCCCCGTCGGACCGGTGACGGACAGCTACATTATCTCCTCGATGGTGGACGCGACCCTTTATATCGTCCGCCACGGCGTGACGCCCAAGACGTTTATCAAGAAGCTCGAAAACAATAACCGGATCCACCCGCTCAAGAACCTGGCGATCATATTCAACGGGGTGAAGACCCGCGGCTTTGGCAACTATGGCTACGGGTATGGGTATGGGAACGGCTACGGGTACGGGTATGCCGAGAACGGCAAGACCGGCTCGAAAAAGAAGAAAAACGAACAGCATGTTTAAGACAAAGGACAGCCTCACCGGCGTCTTCGTCTTTTTGTTGCTGGGCTTCTCCATCAATTTCTTTTCCCCGAAGGCGCTGAACGGGGGGCTCTTCAGCCCGATCCGGTACGCCGGGGTCTTCCTGGCGATCGCGGTGTCGATCCCCTACATGCTCCGGGCGACCGAGGCCAACCGCGGGTTGGGCATCCCCATCAAATGGATCTTCGCGGCGCAGCTCCTGTCCACGACGGGCGCCTTCTTCTCGTGGGGACAAGGGTTTGCCAACAGCCTCCAGCCGTTGATCTTCTTTGCGCAATGGCCGGTGTTCTTCTACCTGATACAGCGGGACTACCCGGTGGAGAAGCTGGGGAACATCGTATTGATCTTCGGCCTGGCGTACTTCCTTTGTTACGCCTACCAGTATATGCACAGCGACACGGTCATCTTTGGCGCCGAAGAGGAGTTCCGGGAAGAGCGGGGGGTGACGCGTATCAATTTCCCCGGTGGGGGCGTCCTGTTCTTCTCCGCGTTCCTGGCGCTCAACCGGGCCACCGACGGGGAGCGCCGTTACCGGCTCGTCTACGCGGGATACGCGCTGGCCGCCCTGGTCGTAACGGTCATGCAGGTTACCCGGCAAAACATCGCAGTGGTGCTCCTGATCTACACGTGGCACCTCTTGCGCCGGGCCAAACCGGTCTGGAAGATCGGCCTGATGGTCGCCGCGGTGGCGGCCGTGGTGATCGTGCTGAATACGGACAACCCGATCGTAAAGGGGTTGGAGGAACAGCAAAGCTCCACGATGGCCCAGGGGGAAAACTATATCCGGGTATTGTCGGGGACGTATTTCCTGACGGAATTCTCCCCGGACCTGTTTGCGCGGGTGGTGGGTAACGGTCCCCCCTACCTGACGGCGACCTCCTCCTCACGCCTCGGCGAAAAGGCGGCGCAGCTCAAGGAGATGGAAGGGTATTACCTGTCGGACGTCGGTATCATCGGGGCGTATGCGATGTTCGGCGTGCTCGCGATCGTGGGGTATGCGGTCCTGTTCGTAAAGGGGCTGCGCACACCGGTGCCCGACGAATTCGTATACCTGAAGTATTATATCTGGTTCGTGATACTCACGTCCTTTACGTCGGATAGTATATTCAGCCCGAACTATCTCATGACGACCATATTTGCCTGTTACGGGTTGCAAGTCTGTTATTTGAACTCTCGTTATACATATGGACTGCGCGATCATTCTGATCAACTATAATACGGAGGACGACATCGTCGCCCTGGTCCGTAAGATGAAGACCTTTTCTTTCCGTCCCCTTTTCCTGGTATACGACAACAAGGGGGACGCCAGCCTGGCTGCCCGGCTGGAGGCGCTGTCGGATGGCGACATCCATTATTACGCCGACGCTTCCAACGCGGGGTATTGTTTCGCCGTCAATTTCTGTTTTGCGCGGATCAGGGAGCTGGCGCCTGCCGTACCCTATGTCGGGCTGCTCAACAGCGACATCGAGTTCGACGAGTCGGTTTTTGAGGGTTGTAGTACGTTTTTGAGGCAACACCCCGGGTACATTGCGGTGAATCCCCTGATCCTGAATGACAAGGGCGACTACTGGTATAGCGGCGGTTTTTTCGACCCCAGCAACCTGACGATCAACGCCAACCTGCCTACCGATGGCATGGCCGCCGGCGAGTGCGATTTCTACAACGGCTGTTTTGTGTTGTTTTCTCGGCAGATACTGGATTTCCAGCTGGACGAGAACCTGTTCATGTACTATGAAGAGTTTGAGGTCAGCCGTCGCATCCGCAAAGCGGGGTTCCGCATCAAGCTGTATACGGGCGCGTCGATCGTCCACCACATATCCCAGTCGCTGGCGGGCAGGAACTACGTCAAAACGTATTACAAGTGCCGTAACTACCTGTACGTCCTCGATAAGGACGGCCACCGCAGCCTGGCGCCGGCGTACGGGATACTTTTCCGGTCGGGGCTGGGGCACCTGCGGAGGGGAGACTTTAAGTCCTTCCGGTATTTGATAAGGGGGATGAGGGATTTTAAGAGGGGGCATATGGGGAAATTGACGACATGAGCTTTACCGACATGAAGCAGATTTCACTACAAATAAACCTTTCGGGCGGGGACCTGGCCATGTGCCGGCAGGTGCTGCGCCGGCAAATTTCCTGGTGGTACGACCTGCTGGACGAGGTCGTATTGACGGTGGAGACGGCGCGTTCCTTTGGGAAGTTCGCGGTGGATTTTGAGCGCAACCAGGAGGGGCTTTTGTCGCTGATCACGGCTTTGGAGGCGTCATTCCCAAAGGTCCGGCACCATTTCGTGGACTATAGCCCTGCGCGGCGCACGATGGTCGCGGCGCGGTTCTTCGGGTCCGGGTCTTACCCGCTGCGGGACTACCGGGGCGCGCCCATCCACTCCTACCTGGACGGTATGGCGGAGTGCCGGAACCCGTATATCGTGCACCTGGATTCGGATATGCTGCTCGGCGGGGACCGGGGGGCGTGGCTCGCCGAAGCGGTGGCGCTGCTCGATTCGGATGACAGCTTTTTGCTGGTCAACCCGTTGGCGGGGCCTCCTTCGTCCGATGGGGACATCCGGCAGCGGTATGTCCGGCGGCTGGACCGGTATTCGTTCTTGTTCGATAAGCTGTCGACCCGTGTTTTCCTCATGGATATGCGCAAAATGCAGCCGCTGCGCGCTACGCACGTGCCGTATACGCCAAAGATGCTCCGGTGGTTCCTGCGGAGCAAGTCGCTGTCGTGGGGGTATACCGCGCTGGAGGACTTGTTCATGGCGATGATGAAGCGTTGTGGTTTGTACCGGGTCGATATGCTGGGGCCTGTCGGGTCCACGTGCTATTCGCTCCACCCGCTGGTCAAACCGGCCCATTTTATTGCGGCGGTACCCTCGCTGCTGGAGCGGATGGACAAGGACGACATACCGGAGGGACAACGCGGGCACTATGACATCCAGGATGTGTTCTTCGATTTCAAAAGACCGGTCGATGCCTAAGGCGGCGTATGTATATCCCAATATCCCCCGCAGCCTTATGGGCTCGGGGAATCCTTATATCGAGCATTTGAAAACGGCGTTGGGGTCTGCCGGGCTTTTGGTTGATCCTTTGTCTTATGAAAATGCCTTTGCCGATTTTGTCCGGAATGCGTGGCGCGCGCACCTGGTCGTTCTGAACTGGATGGAAGACGTGCCGTCCAAGCGGTCGGGGCTGTTGCAGATGGCCATCCTGGTGCCTTACCTGGCGGGGCTCCGGTTGTTGGGAAAGCGGGTGGTATGGATCAGGCACAACCGGGCGCCGCACCAGACCGAAAGGCGGGGTATCAAGCGGGCGTTTTCGGGGTATTTGGGGTTTGTAGCCTCACGGATCGTGTGTCATTCCCGGGATGCCCTTAGCGGGTCGAAATCGGTCTTTCGGTATCATCCCTCGGCGGCTACGGTTGTCGATGAGGTGTCTCCAGGGGAGACCGACCTGTTGATATGGGGGAGTATCGCGCCCTATAAGGGCATCCGCGAGTTCCTGGAATACGCTTCGGGGGACGCGCGGTTGTCAGGGCTGCGGATCCATGTCGTCGGGCGGTGCGCCGACCCGGCGTATTGGGAGGACCTTCAACGGCTCAAGGGACCGGGCATGGTGCTGGTCAACGCTTTTGCCACGCCGGAAGAGCTCGTCCGGCTTTTTGAGCGGTCGCGGTGTATCCTGTTCACCTATAAACGCGACTCCGTTTCCTCGTCGGGTGTCCTGATCGACAGCCTGGCCGCCTGCCGCCCGATCATCGGGCCGGACTATGGCGCCTTCCGGGACCTGGCCCGGGACACCGGCTTTGTATATGCTTATCAGAATTTTAACGATATCGCAACCTTGCTGAACGCCGCCGGCCCTCACTATGTCCTGGACCGCGCGAAGGTGCAGACCTTCCTGGCGGAAAACTCCTGGCATGCATTTGGCGTTGCGCTGGCAGGGCCGTTGGGGTCCTAGGCTTCGCCTTTTTTCATCAGGAAAGCGATACATATGAAAAACAACCTTATCCTGGCCGCTTTACTATCGGCGGCCATCCCGGGCACAGCCCAAAAGACCTTATACGTGGCGCCCGGCGGGAGCGCGTCCAACCCGGGGACACTGGCGGCGCCCCTCTCCTCCCCTGCCGACGCCTGGCAGCGGCTGCGCGGCCAGTCGGGGGACGCCACGATCTATTGCCGGGGCGGATATTATCCGTTTGCCCAGAGCTGCGTGCTGCTGGGCTCGGCGGATACCGCCAGGCACATCACCATCGCGGCGTATAACGGCGAAAAGGCGGTGTTCTCCGGGGGTGTACCCCTGAAAGGGAACGCCTTCAAACCGGTCACGGATGCGGGTATCCTGGCGCGGCTCCCGGCCGAAGCGCGGGGGCACGTATACCAGACCAGCCTGACGGCGGCGGGTATCCAAAACCTCGGCAGCTCGTACAAGCACGGCTATAAAACGAGCCTGCCGGCCAACCTCGAGCTCTTTTATAACGATAAGGCGCTGCCCATCGCGCGCTGGCCAAAGACCGGTCTTACGCCCATCGGGCAGGTGCTCGACCCCGGGTCGAACCCGCGGGCGGGGGACAAGGCCGGCAAGGGCGCCACCTTCCGGATCGACGACGACCGGATACTGCGGTGGGCCAAGGCGGACCACGCCTGGGTGAGCGGCTCGCTGTCGCTGGGGTATAACGACGACCACCTGAAAGTGGCGGCCGTCGACCCGGGCAACCACACGCTAAAGCTCGCCGACGCGGGCGACTACGGCGTCTTTGCCACCAACGACACCTCCAACGCGGTGTTAAAGAACGCGCGGACCCTGCGGGGCATTTATATCTATAACCTCCTGGAGGAGATCAGCGAACCCGGGGACTGGTACGCGGACCCGGACAGCGGTATCCTGTATGTCTGGTTCCCGGACGCGTCGTTCGCGCAGGCAGATATAGAGGTGTCGCTGATGGAAAACCCGATCATGGTCCTGTCGTACACCAGCAACGTCACCCTGCGGGGTCTTACGTTTGGGTACAGCCGCGGCATGGGTCTGTTTATCAACAACACACGCAACACGGTGGTCGAGGGGTGCGCTTTTACCGACCTGGGGACCGTAGGGTTGTCGACGTACAAGCAATACCTGCCCGTCAATAACCATTACTGGACCGGACCAACGCCCAATATCCCGTATACGACAAACCTGCTGGTGGACCATTGTACTTTTACGGGTACCGGGACCGGGGCGGTCTTTATCGATGGCGGGAACCGCGCCACGCTGGCGCCGGCGAACAACACGGTCACCAATTGCGAGTTTTCGCATTATTCCCGGATCGACCGGACGTTTACCCCGGCGGTGTACCTCAACGGCGTAGGCAACCACGTGACGCATTGTTACATCCACGACGCGCCGGACCTGGCCGTCCTGTATTATGGCAACCAGCTGGACATATCGTACAACCACATAAAGAACGTGGCGGAGAACGTCACCGATGCCGGGGCGGTTTGCACCGGGCGGGATTTCTCGACAACGGGTAACACGATAGCGTATAATTTCTTCGAAGACATCGGCAATACCGCGGATAAGTCGGTGTGCGCGATCTACCTGGACGACTGCACGTCGGGCATGCAGGTGACGGGGAACGTATTCTACCGCTGCGGGTCCACCGGTACGTACCATTTTGGCGCG
The DNA here is from genome assembly GCF_035492835.1 of Dinghuibacter sp. NCBI lineage: Bacteria > Pseudomonadati > Bacteroidota > Chitinophagia > Chitinophagales > Chitinophagaceae > Dinghuibacter > Dinghuibacter sp. The sequence continues at coordinate 7,910 of NZ_DATJIY010000054.1, read as the reverse complement.
GTACACGTCAACGGGGGGAGCAACAACGTTTTCCGGAACAACTATTTTATCGATTGCGGCACGGCCTTCTCCAACACACGTTGGAGCGACCAGCAATACAGGGCGCTCGTGTCGGGCCCGTATAACGCCTCCGCGGATATCCATTCCCCGGCGTTTATGAAGCGCTACCCGTATATCGCGGCGCTGACCGATCCGGCGCACCTGCCGGTCCCAAAGAATTTCACTTATAATACCCTGCTGTACAAAACCGGGGCCTTCGGCACGCCTCCCAGCTTTGTCAACCAGAACACCGTAACGCTTTCCTCGGACCCGGGTTTCGCCGACGCGGCGGCAGGGAATTTCGAACTCAAGGTCACGCCCCCGCCTTTTAAGGGGGTCGCGGACTGGCAACCGGTCCCGTTCAGTCAAATCGGTCCTAAATGAGCTACGCCCCCATACTCCTGTTTGTATATAAACGCGCGGACACGCTAGCACAGACGCTGGCTTCGCTAAAGGCCAATCCCCTGGCGGCGTCCTCGGACCTGGTCGTGTACGCGGACAACGCGCGGAAGCCGTCGGACCAGCGGGCGGTCGATGAGGTGCGGGCGCTGGTGCGGGCGGTAGACGGATTCCGGTCCGTAACCGTTGTGGAGGCACCGGTTAACAAGGGGCTTGCCCGGTCGATCATCGACGGTGTAACGGATCAGGTGGAGCGGCACGGCCGGGTGATCGTGCTGGAAGACGACCTGTTGCTGGCGCCGAACTTCCTGGATTTTATGAACCTGGCGCTGGATGCGTACCAGGCGGATACACGGGTATTCTCCATATCCGGGTTTATGTTCGACGCACGGATGCCGGGCAGGCCGGCCGACGCGTTTTTTACCCAGCGACACTGTTCCTGGGGATGGGCGATATGGAAGGACCGCTGGGACGGGATCGACTGGGACGTGACGGACTTTGCCGAATTTATCCGGTCGCCCGCCAGGCAAAAGGCATTCAACCGCCTGGGAAGCGACCTGACACATTCCCTGGCCAAACAGATGCGGGGGGAGATCAACTCCTGGGCGATCCGGTGCAACTACCACCAGTTCAAAAACGGCGGGTACACACTATACCCTTTCCGGAGCAAGGTGGTCAACCTGGGCTTCGGGGAAGGGGCGACGCACACGGGCTTGCGCTTCAACAAGTATAAGGCGACGCTCGATAGCACCGGCGACCGGGTGTTCCGGCTACCTGCCGTCGCGCTCGATTCCGGTTTGCTCCGGGTCTTTGCCAGGAAGTACTCGCAGTCGACGCGGGTATATTATCACCTGCTAAACCGAATCTTTAAATAAGTGGCTTATCTCTTCTCCGACTGGAGCGCCAACCCGGGAAACTTCCGGATAAGGCTGCTGCTCGTCGCTTTCCGGCTGGCGACGCTGGCGCAACGTAACCGCGTCCTCCTACTCCTGCTCCTGCCCCATTTGATCCTGTACCGCTTCTGGACGGAATGGATTTTCGGGTTCGAGCTGCCCTGGCGGCTGGTCGCGGGGCCCGGACTCACGGTCCACCACGGGCACGCGATGGTGGTCAACAAGGGGTCCGTACTCGGAGCGTCGGTGACGCTCCGGCATTGTACGACGATCGGGAACAAGATGTTGAAGGACGGGACGTATTCCGGTTGCCCCGTCATCGGTTCGCACGTGGATATTGGCGCGCACGCGTGTATCGTGGGGCCGGTCGTTATCGGTGACCATGCCGTCATCGGCGCGGGGGCGGTCGTCGTCAAGGACGTGGCGCCCCGTACCGTGGTGGCGGGGAACCCGGCAAAAGTCATCGGCACCGTATGAAACCGAGCATCCTCTTTGTACTGCACCTGCCGCCGCCCACGCATGGGGCGTCGATGGTGGGAAAATACATACACGACAGCGCGCTGGTGCGCTCCCTGTTTGACGCGGACTTCGTGAACCTGACGACCTCGACGGCCTTGAATGCGACGGGGAACATCGTCAAGGGGACGCTGTCGATCCAGTGGCGGGTCCTCCGGGCCTTGCGCCGTAAACGATACGACCTGTGCTATGTAACGCTCAACGCCAGCGGGAAAGGGTTCTACAAGGACCTCGCGATAGTGATGTTGCTAAAGCTGTTCCGGGTGCCGTTGATATACCATTTCCACAATAAGGGGGTCGCGGGTTCGGGGAAGAAGGCGCTCTATCGCTTTGCCTTCCGCAAGGCGTCGGTGATATTGCTCTCGGACCGGTTGTACCCGGACATAGCGGAATACGTACCGAGGGAACGGGTATCGATCTGCCCCAACGGGGTGCCCGCATCGCCGGTAGTGTCGGCGCCCGGGCCCGGTTTCAGGATGCTCTTCCTGTCGAATATGATGGCATCGAAAGGGGTGTACGTCCTGCTGGAGGCCTGCGCCCTGCTGCGCGACCTGGATTTCCGGTGCGATTTCGTGGGGGCCTGGTCTGACGTATCTTCCGCGGACTTCGAATCGTCGGTGGAGCGGCTGGGGCTCACCGGGAAGATCAAGGCGCACGGCAAACAATATGGGCCGGATAAAGAGGCCTTCTTCCGGCAGGCGGACGTCTTCGTTTTTCCCACCTTCTATCATAACGAATGCCTTCCGTTGGTGCTGCTGGAAGCGATGCAGGCGGGGTTACCGGTGATCTCGACGCCGGAGGGGGCGATCGCGGACGTGGTGCTCGAGGGCGTCACCGGGCTGCTGGTGCCGCAGCGGGACGCGGTGGCGCTGTCGACGGCGATCCGGCGCGTCTTTTCGGATGCGGCAGAGCGGCAGCGGATGGGCGGGAATGGGCGGGAACGCTACGAGGCCCACTTCACCATGGAAAAATTCGAAACGACATTTACCGATATACTTAAACGACAGACGCATGTATAAGACGACAGACGTCCTGGGCTACAAGGTTTTCAGCGGATCGCTGGCGGACCTCGACGGGTCGCGCCAGAACCTGATCAATACCTTCAGCCCGAACTCGTATGGCCTTGCGCTAACGGACGAACCCTTTAGAAACGCGCTCCTCGAAACGGACCTGCTGGTGCTCGACGGGATGGGCGTCGCCATCGGCTCCATGCTCCTCCGGGGCAAAAACATCAAAAAGATCGCGGGACAGGATTGTTTCGACTATTTGATGGCGGAAGCGAACCAGCGTGGCTGGCGGGTGTTTTTCCTGGGATCGTCCCCGGCGACTTTGTCAAAGATCGCCGCGCGGGCGGCCAGCGAATACCCTTCCGTGGTGACGGCTTCCTACTCCCCGCCGTTCAAACCCGAATTCACCGCGGAGGATAATACGGCCATGATCGACGCGATCAACGCGTTCCACCCGCAGGTGCTCTTTGTGGGGCTCACCGCGCCCAAACAGGAAAAGTGGGCGCACCAGCACCGGCGCCGCATCAACGCCCAGGTTATTTCCACGATAGGGAACGTGTTCGACTGGTACGCGGGCAACAGCAAGCGGCCGGCGCCCATCTGGGTCAAGCTCCGGATGGAATGGCTGGTCCGCATTTTCCTGCGACCGGAGATATTCAAACGCAATACCGGGAACCAGATGAAGTTCTTCAGGGACGTATTGCTCCAATTTTTCCACCTAAAAAGAATCAACTGAATATGGTCAAAGTAGCCCTTATCGGCGCCGGCAAGATGGGTATTTCTCACCTGTCGATCCTGGGCGCCCATCCCGACGTCGAGATCGTGGGCGTGTGCGATACCGCCAAGATGGTCACCGATTTCCTGCACAAGTACAGTAACGTGCCCGTTTTCTCGGATTATAAGAAGATGATCGCGGAGGCGCGGCCTGACGCGGTTTTCGTCGCGGTGCCTACGAAGTTCCATTTCGCGATGATACGCGACCTGCTCGAGCAGGGCATCCACGTATTCGGGGAAAAACCGCTTTGCCTGACACCTACGGAAGGCCAGGAGCTGGTGGCGCTGGCGGAACGCAAGAGGCTGATCAACCAGGTCGGCTACCACAACAAGTTCATCGGCACGTTCCGGGAAGTCAAACGCCTGTTGAAGGACGGGGCTATCGGGGACGTCTATCACTTTACCGCCGAGGCCTATGGGCCGGTGGTGACGATGAAGAAAAAGGCGACCTGGCGGTCCGACCCCAAGGAAGGCGGCGGGTGTCTGCTCGACTACGCGTCGCACGTCATCGACCTGGTGAACGACCTGCTGGGACCGGTGGAAAAGGTGCGGTCCTCATTACTGAAATCGATTTTTTCAGAGGACGTCGAAGATAGCGTGTATTCGTTGCTGGAGCTTCGCGGGGGGCTTTCCGGTGTGCTCCAGGTCAATTGGAGCGACGACACGTACCGGAAGATGTCGACGTCGATCACGATCCAGGGTACCGCCGGGAAGATCATTTCCGACGCCAACGAGCTGAAGGTGTTCTTTAAGAACGCCGACACGCCAGAGGGCTACAGCCGCGGCTGGAACATCCGGAACATCACCGACTTCCAGGAGAACGTCGACTTCTATCTCCGCGGGGAGGAGTACTCCGCGCAGATCGATTACTTTATCGACGCGGTACAGGGTAAGGCGCCCAACTCCATCAATAACTTCCAAAGCGCGTGGTTGACCGACCACGCCATTTCCCTCATCCGAAACAACGCCAACTAATGGATAGAATATTATTCGGCGACAACCAGTTCTTTGCCGTCAACCACATCTCCGACGAAAAGTCGCGGGCGCAGGCCATCAAGTTCAAGACCGACGAGGCGATCATGAAGGTGCTAGATGACGCGATCGACGCCGGGATCCATACGTTTATGTGCACGACGCACGACAGGATCGCTGCTATCGTTTCTTTGATAGAGGCTAATCCTTCCAGGTACTCGGGATTTAAAATCTATCCGTGTATGCCCTATGCGCACAAGTACGCGAACGCGGTAACGGAGCTGGGGATCGCGGGAGCGCTCAAGCAATACGTTCCCGGGAACTTCTTCGGGTCGCTCTTCAAGGGCGGGATGGCGTATATCTCCAAGGACTATGAGTCCATCATGGAGCTCATGATCGACGCGGAAATGAAGATGTTCCGGGGCGTGTCCACGCCGGTGGTGTTCCTGCAGAATGTCATCACGGACCTGCTGATAGGGTTGCGGGCGTATGACATCCTCATTGCGTTTCACGCGTATGTGGCGCGTAAGTACAATGCGGAGGCGGGGTTTATCACGATGAATATGCCACGGCTGGTTGAAATACTTCATCAGGGTGGTATATCCAACCCGATCATCTGCGCCTCGATCAACAAGGCTGGCTTCCGGATGTCGGGGGGTAAGGAGGCGTATGAGCACACGCTGCGGACCAAGACCTTCCGGGCGGTGGCCATGCAGGTGCTGGGGGGCGGGGCCATCCCGCCGCGCGAAGCCATCGAATACGTCTGCGGGCTCCCGAACATCGAGTCCATCCTGTTCGGGGCGTCGTCCAAAGCCAACATCGAGAGCACGGTGTCCTATATCCACCAATTCGACAAGCTAAAGGCCCATGGCGCCGATCGTCCTGTTTACGTATAAACGGTTCGAGTCGCTGCGGCGTACGGTGGAGGCGTTACAACGCAATACCGGTGCGCGCGACAGCCTGTTATACGTGTTCTCGGACGGGCCGCGGTCTGCCGCTGATGTCGCGGCGGTGGCCGAAGTCAGGGCTTACCTGACCGGGATCGACGGGTTCCGGGAGGTTTTTGTCTCCGAGTCGCCCGTCAATAAAGGCCCGGCGACCTCGGTGATCGACGGCGTGACCCGGGTCATCCGGGAGCACGGGCGGGTCATCGTCCTGGAGGACGACCTAATTACCGCGCCCAACTTCCTGTCGTTTATGAACGCGGCGCTCGAGACCTATGTGGCGACGCCGAGGGTCTTTTCCGTGTCCGGTTTTACGTTGCCGATCAGCGCCCCCGGGGACGTCTATTTTACCATGCGCGGCAGCTCGTGGGGCTGGGCGACGTGGGAGGACCGGTGGAATACCGTCGACTGGGCGGTTTCGGATTTTGCGGCGTTTTTGCGCGACTCCCTGGCGCGGCACCGGTTCAACCGCATCGGGTCGGACCTGGTCAAGTCGCTCAAGGACCAGATGGCCGGGAAGATCGATTCGTGGGCGATCCGTTGGGTGTATGCCCAGTTCAGGCAAGAGCGGGTGACCGCTTTTCCTACCCGTTCCAAGGTCGCGAACATCGGTTTAGACGACAGTGACACCCGTACCGGCCGCGGGCAGTCCGGTCGTTTTGCGACGACGCTGGATGACAGCGGGAGCCGGACGTTCCACCTGACCGAACCAGCGCTCGATCCCTCGGTCGTCCGTCAGTTCGCGGGGTACTATAGCCTGCCCGTACGCCTTAAATACAAATTTATCCAATGGCTCCCCTCCTGACGCGGAGCGCGGCAACGGGGCAGCCACTGCGTGGCAAAGGCGCGGGCATCGCGCGTACTTAAAAACAACTTTATCATGGAAACCCGGTATTCTTATTTTTTTCGCCTGGGTTTAGTGCTGGGAGATTTTTGCATCGTAAACTTCAGCTACCTGATCGGCTACCTCGTCTTGCGCTATTGGGGCAATAACGGACAGGTACCGGACAACCTCCTGAGCCAGATCCTTATCTTCAACCTCGGCTGGCTGACGCTGGCCTCCGTGTTGAAGCTTTATTCCCGCGAAACCATCTCCAAGGTGGAGCAGATCTTCCGCCAGACCATCAAGACATTGCTGACGCACGGGGTGTTCTTCACCGTGTTCCTGATCTACAGCAACGAAAAGCACTTCGCGCTGCGGTTCCTGCCGGCCTGTTACGGTTCGCTGCTGTCGCTGCTGGTGCTGCGGTCGATCGTGATCACCTACCTGATGGACAAGTTCGTCAAGCGGGCGAAGCTCCACACCAAAACGGCGATCGTGGGCCACAACCAGACCGCCCTCCGGCTGGCGCGGTATTTCATCGTCAACCGGAACACCTATTCGTTCGAGGGCTTTTTTGACAGCCGGCTGGACTATGTGACCGCGGACGACGACCGTAAGGGCGAGGGCCAGATCGAAAAGTACATCCACTTTGCCGCGGCCAACGACATCCGGGAAATCTATTCGACCATCCTGCCGGAGAAGCAACAGCTCAACCGGATTATCGAGGTGGCCGACCAGTACTGTATCCGCGTAAAGTTCGTTCCGGATTTCAGCGGCGCGCTCCAGTCGAACTACCACATCGACTACCTCGACGCGGTGCCGATCATCAGCATCCGCACCGAGCCGCTCCAGCAGGACATCCGCAACCAGATCAAGAAGCGGATCTTCGACGTGGCTTTTTCTCTTTTTGTGATCTTGTTCGTGATGAGCTGGTTGACGCCGCTGATCGCGCTCCTGATCAAACTGGAGTCGCGCGGCCCGGTATTCTTCCGCCAAAGCCGCACCGGTAAGGACAACCTGCCCTTCTGGTGCTATAAGTTCCGTTCGATGACGGTGAATAACGACAGCGACTCGGTCCAGGCCTCCCGCGGCGACCATCGGATCACCCGCGTGGGCGCTTTCCTGCGCAAAAGCAACATCGACGAGCTGCCCCAGTTCTTTAACGTGCTGGCCGGCGATATGAGCATCGTTGGCCCGCGGCCGCACATGCTCAAGCACACCGAACAATACAGCGCGCTTATCTCCAAATACATGGCGCGGCAATTCCTGAAACCGGGGATCACCGGCTGGGCGCAGGTCAACGGCTACCGCGGGGAGACAAAAGACACCGAGCTCATGGCTAAGCGCGTGGAGCATGACATATGGTATATGGAGAATTGGTCGTGGTGGTTGGATATTCGGATTATTTTTATGACGATTATTAACGTGTTCCGCGGGGAGGATAACGCGTTCTAGGTTTTTTTCTTTGCTGTTGGCCCAAAAAGAAGGGCGCCAAGCCTCTCTGCACGCCGTGTTTTTTTGCAAAAAAAGCGGCGTGCGGAGA
>NZ_DATJIY010000053.1:0-14461 GCF_035492835.1 Dinghuibacter sp. | reverse complement strand
ACGTCGCGGACGGTCTGGTAGTCGCTGTCGTAGCGGCGGTTGTGGTAGACGGAGAGTTTTGCGTGGCGGCGCTCCGCCAGCTCCGCCAGCGTGACCGCTTCGTAGACGGTGGTGGTGAAGGGCTTTTCCACGACCACATGCTTGCCGGCCTCCAGCGCCTTCCGGGCGTATTCGATGTGGGTATAGTTTGGGGTGTTGACGATGACGAGCTCCGCGCTGTCCATGAGCTCATCCAGCGAACGCACGGTGCGGACTCCGGGATAGGCTTTTTCGGCGAGGTTCTTTTCGCGTTCCCATACGGCGGTCAATTCGAAGCCGGGATGCGCGTGGATAAAGGGCGCGTGGAAGACGCGACCGGACATGCCGAAGGAGCAGAGGGCGGTTTTGATGGGCGTGGGCATAGGCTAAAATAGCGAATATTCCGGGGGGCGGCGGCGCTACGACCATGCGGATGTTGATGTAAGTCCCCGGGGCTGCTATAACGTTATAGCAGCCCAAAATAGCGATGTAGTTTGAATATGTCGGAAATATGTCGTACTTTCCCAATGGTTTTTGTCCGTATACCCCCTTATGAAGCGCTACCTCTGCATAGTCCTACTCCTGGTGATGCGTCCTACCGGTTCCCGGGCACAGGACATCAGGGCTTTGCAGCAACAGCTCCCCACTATCAAAGACAGTCTCCAGTACATCGACGCCCTCAACCGGCTGTCACAGTTGTACTACCAGGTCAACCTCGACTCCTGCCGTGAGCTGGCCCACCAGGCATTCGCGATGGCGGAAAGCTTGCAATACGACCGGGGACGCGCGGTGGCGCTCAAAAACCTGGGGATCGTGTACGACCTGAGCAACAACCCATCACTGGCCTTTCATTATTACAGCGACGCCCTCGACATCTATAAGGGATTACGGGACTCGGCCAACATCGTGCGGCTGATGATGGACATCGCACTGGTTTTCCAGGAACAGGGCAAGGACGACAAATCCATACGCTACTTCCACGACGCCATCCAATCGGGATGGCGGCTCCGCAACGACTCGATCCTATCACTCACGCTGGTCAACTACCTGTCGCTCTACCTGGATCGCATCCCCAAGGATTCGCTGACGATCTACCTGGACAAGGCCCGCTATATCGCGGTCCGCGACAAGGACACCTCGGTACTGACGATGATCACCCAGACCGAAGGGATGATCGACCTGCGGGAACAAAAAACATCCATAGGCGTCGCGTTGCTCCAGGAGGCCAAGACGACCGCCCTCAACCGGGGCGAGGTCTACATCGCCATGGACATCCTGAAAGCGCTGGGCGACTATTTTATCAGGGAGGAACCGGATTCGGGGCTCGCCCGCTATAAGCAAGGCCTGGATATCGCCGAAGCCCAGCACTTCACGACCTACATAAAGTCCTTTTCCCGGACGCTCTACGACTATTACCACCGCCTGGGCGATCCGTCGAAGGCGCTGCCCTACGCGGAAAAGCTCCTCACCATCTATGCCGGCGAGGACACTGCCAATGTCAAATCGGGCGTCGACTATACCGACTATGCCCTGGCGACCAAAGAGCTCGAAAACGCGCAAACCAAGAACGAGAACCGCAAGCTGATCATATTCATCCTGGGTATTTTTTCGATCTCAGTGGCGGCCATCGGGCTGGTCCTCTTCCAGCTCTACCGCCTCAAACAACAACACGCGGTGACCCTGGAAGCGCTCAATTCAGTGGTCAGCGAACGGAACAACCAGCTCCAGCTCAAGCACGAATTCAACAATAAGCTGGTATCGCTGCTGGCACACGACTTCCGCCAACCCATCAATACCGCCAAAAGCCTGGCGGTACTGCTCAAAGACCCCGAAGCCCTTTCCCGGGAGGAAATGCAGATGCTCGTCCAGTCGATCGAAACCTCTTCGGACAACGCGATCGACATCTTCGAGAACATCCTGCAATGGATCAAGCGCCAGCTGTCCGGGTTCCAGTACGACCCCGTGCCGCTAAGCCTGAAAGACCTCGTTGAAGAAGCGATGCGCCCCTTCCTGCCCACGGGGGAACAACGCCGCATCGCGCTGGTCAACGCGGTTTCCGAAACCATCACCATCCATGCCGACCGGGAGCTCCTCCAGTTCATCAACCGGAACCTCATCCATAACGCCATCAAGTTTACACCCGACGGAAGCTTCGTAACCGTCACCGCGCACCTGGGCGATGGCGAGGTCATCGTGTGCGTACAGGACCAGGGTCGCGGTATCAATCCTTCTAAGCTACCCCAACTCTTTTCTCCCAAAAAAGAGCTCCGCTACGACAGTGAAAAGGAAAAGGGCGCGGGCGTCGCGCTCATGATCTGCAAGGACTTCATCGACCGGATGTTCGGACGTATCTGGGCGGAGAACGGGAAGACGCAGGGGGCGATGTTCTTTTATGCGTTGCCGCATGTGGGGAAGTAACGCGCGGCGTCTCCGCTCCATGGAATTAGGTATCTTCGGGGATGAAATATACCATCCTGCTCCTTTTGGTTTTCGCGGCGTGCGCGCAGCCTCCCACGGCGCCCCCGGCTAAACGCGACGATCAGGTCGTCATGTCCGTCCTTTATATGCAACGCGCGGCGGAATACAAGGCGTTGTGCTTACAGGCCTACAATATCGCGTCGATGCGCATTTCATCGGCGTTGCGCGCGCAGAATACAACCAAGGACAAACGCCGGCTGGCGATCGTCACCGATCTGGACGAGACGGCGCTCGACAACAGTAAGAACGAGGCGTGGCTCATTACGCATGGTATGACGTATACCGACACGCAGTGGGTCACCTGGGTACGCCGGGCAGAGGCGGACGCGGTGCCCGGGGCGGTGGACTTCTTCCGTTGGGTGAATGGGCTGCGCGATAAGCTCAAGCGCCCCATCGATATATTCTATGTCTCCAACCGCCAGGACAGCCTGGTGGAACCCACCCGTCGCAATATGGCCGCGCTGGGATTCCCTGGCACGACGGATACCAGCCACCTGCTCCTGGCAATGCCCGGGGAGAAAAGCAAGCACCGCCGCCGCCAGTGGATCGCGGAGCGGGGCGATACCGTTATTACGCTCCTGGGCGATAACCTGACGGACTTCGACGACGGGTATGACGGCCTGCCGCGGGACAGCGCCGCGCGCACGGCGTTGGTGATGCGGCAGGAGTCGCGGTTCGGGGAGCGGTACATCGTGTTTCCGAATGCGATTTATGGGGACTGGGAGGGGGCGTTGTACCAGGGGCGTTATACCGACATCGATACGGAGAAGGCGGAAAGGCTGAGGTTGCTGCGGACGTGGTAGACGCGGTTACTGCCGCACGAGGCGACCATCGCTGAGTTCGATGATGCGGTCGCCGCGGCGGGCGAAGTCTTCGTCGTGGGTGACGGTGATGATGGTCTGGTGGCGCTCGGAGGCCAGGCGGCGGAGGATGTCGAAGACGATACCGGTATTTTTGGAGTCGAGGTTGCCGGTGGGCTCGTCGCCCATGATGACGGCGGGCTCGTTGATCAGGGCGCGGGCGATGGCCACGCGTTGTTGCTGGCCGCCGGAAAGCCGGGAGGCGAGCTTGCCGGCCTGGTCGCGCAGGTCGAGGCTGGTCAGCAGCTCCAGGGCGTCCGCCTCCACCTCCGCGCGGGACTTGCGCCGGAGCTTGAGGGCGGGGAGCATGACGTTGTGCAGGACGGAGAACTCGGGGAGTAGGTAATGGAACTGGAAGACGAACCCGATGTGCTCGTTGCGGAAGGCGGCGAGCTCGTTCTGGGTGCGGCCGGTGAGGGCCTGGCCGTTGATGGCCAAGCCGCCCTCGTAGCTGGTGTCCATTGTCGACAGGATGTAGAGCAGGGTGGACTTACCCGAACCCGACTTACCCACGAGCGACAGGAACTCCCCCTTGTATACCTCGAAGCTGAGGTCCTTGAGGACCTGGAAGCGCTCGGGCTGGTCGAAGTATTTGACGATATGTTCCGCCTTCAGGGCTATTTCTCTGGACATAGTTTTATCCCCTTATGATCTCCACCGGATCGATTTTAGACGCCTTGCGCGCGGGCATATACCCGGCCACGAAGGTCGTCGCCAGACCGAACGAAAAGGCCAGCGCATAGTCCTGCCAGTAATAAGCCATGGGCAGGTGCGACAGGCTGGCGATACGGAACGGTATGTGGGCAACGATGGTCGATACGGTATACCCCAACGCCAGCCCGATCATCCCGCCGACCAGACCGATGACCATGGCCAGGGTCAGGAAGATGATCGTGATATCCCGTCCCGCGAAACCCATCGCCTTCAGGATAGCGATCTCGCGAATCTTTTCGTTGATGGTCATGTTCATGATATTGTAGATACCGAAACCGGCCACCAGGAGGATGGTGAGCGACACGGCGACGGCGATGATGTCGCGCAGCCGGGAACCCGCTTCCAGCTGCTGGTTGGCCTCGGCCCAGGATTCGGTTTTGTAGGGAATGACCGGGGCGATCCGGTGAGCCACGGCGTCGGCCTTGTGAAAGTCGGTGATGTTGACCTGGATGTCACTCACGTAGTCCGCGTTTTTCTTCAGCAGCTGCCGCGCGGCTCCGATCTCCAGGTACGCCTTGGTTTTATCGGTGGTGGTCACGCCGGTCTCGAAAAGACCGATCACCTTAAAGCTCTTGCTGACGCCATCGGGTGTCAGCACATTGATGTTGTCGCCGGTGTGAAGGCTCAGGTTCTTTGCCAGCGTGGTCCCCAGGAACACACCGTCGTTTCGGTAACGGAGCTCGTTCCAATTGCCTTCCTTCATGTACCGGGAAATATGAAAAACGCGGTCCTCGTTCCCGACGTCCACCCCGGAAAGCGTACCATTGACGCGGTTGGCGCCGTTGCGGAAAAACACGTTGACATTGACCTGGGGCGTGATCGCGGTCAGCTCCGGCTGGTGGCGGAGGAAGTTCAGTATCTCACCGGATTGCCTGATGCCTTCGGTATATTGGATGATACGCGCGCTGTGGATATGCGTAATCGTACCGGTGGGCCATATTTTGGAGACCAGGTCGGTGTTGTCAGCGGGACCATCGTTATACACGTGGATGTGCGCCAGCGAGCTGAAGGCAAGGTCCGTCTGGACGTCGTTGACGCCGGTCATGAAGCTGTTCATGAAAACATACATGGAAATCCCGAAGGTGACGCCCAGAACGGCCACGAGTGTCTGCTTCAGCTTGGAAGTCAGGTAAACGTAGGCGATCTGCTGGTTGGTGGACCCGGGCATGTTATTGTCGCTTTTTATTGTCGCTTGGGCAAGAGGATGACGTCCTGATCGCCCAGGCCGCCCAGGACCTCGGTATAATCGAGGTTGCGGATCCCGGTCCGGATCGCGGTGTCTTTGTGGCCCTCTTTCAGCATAACCTTGTCGCCGGGCTCCAGATAGACCGTGGGGATGACGAGGACGTTTTTTTTCTCCGAAATAACGATGTTGGATTGCAGCTGCGTCCCGTCCTTCAGGTCCGCTGGGGTGGCGTCCGTGAACTGCGCCTCGGCGATGAAGGCCTGATCGCTGTCGTCGAATGATGGGTATATCTTGGTCAGGATCGCTTTATAAACGCGGTCCTTGTCGGTGTTGAGGGTGATGAGCACTTCCTGGCCCGTTTGGACCTGGCGGATGTCGTCTTCGGCAATAAAAAGTTTGGCGTAGACCTTCCCCGCGGCCACGGTCGCGAGCACGTCGCCCTTGCGGACCAGTTCCCCTGAGCGTTTGGCCACCGTCAGGACCACTCCCGGTTGCGCCGCTATTACCTTGAAATAGTCGTTCCCCAGCTCCTGGATGCGCAGCTGGGCCTTTGCATTGTCTACGCTCAGGGAAAGGTTGTGCTCCAGGTCGGCCTTGTTCTTTTCGAGCACCTGCAGGCTGGTCGCGGAGTTCTGCATCGCCAGCAGGGCGTTGTCGTAGTCCACCTTTGCGACCGCCTGTGTAGGCAGTAACCGTTCGTACCGCCGGAAGTTGGTGGAGTCCAGCCGGAACCTCTCCACCGCCTGCGCGATCTGGAAGTTCAGCTGCTCGAGCTGGGGTGAACCCGGTTTGCGATTGGTCTGGGCGAACTTCAGGTTGTCGTCCGCGTTGGCGACCTGGGTGATCTGGGTGCGTCCATCCAGGCGGAAAAGCGTGCGGCCCTGTACCACCGTATCGCCCTCGGACACATAAGCCGTTTGGAGGTAGCCGTCGGCGTTGGCGATGACCTTGTAGCCATCCCGGGTCTCGATATTGCCGCTGGCAAAGACCGCGTCCACGATGTCCCGCCGCTGGGGCCGGGTGGATTCCTGGCGTTTGCATCCCGTAAGAGCCAGCAATATCAGGATGATGTAGCGGCGCTTCATTAGTTTCTCGCCAGGATGGACGCCTGGACGTTCAATAGGTTACTCATATTGTTGAGGTAGGCGTTTTCCGCCGTAAGATAATCTTCAAATACCTTGAGATATCCGTCCATCGCCAGCAAGCCTTCGGAAAACTTTTGCCGTGACAGGACCAGGTTTCGCCCGTACAACAGGAAATTGTCCCTGGAAACCCGGACCATCTCCAGGTAGTCCTGGTGTTGCCGGAGCAGGAGGTCGTCTCCCGCCTGGCTTTGTAAACGCGCGTTGTCGAATTGCAGGGCTGCTACCTGTTCGGAGACCTTTGCGCTCTTCCAGTGGTTGGCGTTGGCCAGGCCCGTGAACAGTGGCACCTGCAGATTCAGACCGATATACGTATTGTTGGTCCAGGCGCCTTGTTTGAAAGACATCGCGAAGTCGTCCCTGAACTGTTGGAACCCATAGTAGCCGCTTAACCCCAGCGTGGGCAGCGCCGCGGCGAATTTTTCCCGACGCTGGAGGGCGGCGGTTTCCGCCTGGACGCGATAGACGTCGAGGTTTTTATCGGGGCCGAGGTTGATGGGGCCGTCGCCTTCGTCTTGAGCGAGGTCGAGGGTCTCGGTGATGTCGAGGCTGTCATTGGGTCCCTGCCCCAACAAGATGTGGAGGTTTTCCAGGGACTGGTCGTACAGCAACCGGCTCTGGGCCAGGTTCGACCGGACATTGCCCGCATCGATCCTCGCCAGGTTGAGGGCGGCGGCATCGGTAAGCCCTTCTTCCAGGCGCTGGCGGCTCATCCCCACCAGGCTGTCCGCTAGCGACCGGTCCTGGTTCGCCACGGCGATGGCCGCCCGGGAAACCAACAGGGCATAGTAGTTCCGGGCGGTTTGTTCTTTAAGGGTCTGCTCGTAGTAGGCGGCTTGCGCCTGGTTGAGCGTGATATTGCTGGAGGCGATCCGGGCATCGAAAACCGAGGTCCAGTTGAACAGCGTTTCGCTGGCGGATAAGCCCGTGGTATAGCTATAATGTTTGCCGAATTCGACGTAATAGGTAGTGCCGGGGCGATTGACCAGCTCCCCCGGCACGGGCGTGACGGCCAGCGCCAGGTTATCCTGCCCGTTAAAATTACCACCCACGTTCGGATACAAAAAACTCCGCGCGGCTGACCGGTCGATCCTGGCCTTTTGTATGTTGAGCGCATAGACCCGGCCGGTAGGGTTGTCGTGACGCACCTTTTCCCACAGACCCGCAAAAGAGGTAACGGTGGTGAGACGGGTGGAGTCCTGGGCGCGCGCCTGCATCAGCAGACCGGTGGCCAGCAGGGTCGCGATCAAGGGTTTGTCCATACGAAGGACAAAGATGGGGAAAACCCGGACTCACAAGGGGCTAAATAGGGCGAATTGAACAATTAAGCCCCTGGATTGACCGGGCGCTCGACCCAATGGAGGAAATCCGTCACCTTGAGCCGGCTGACCACCGCTTCCTCGGCGGGATGTACACGGGTATGGACCCTTACCTTGCGGTTGGACAGGGGCTCGATTTCCCGGATGGCTTCCCGGCCGACGATCATCTGGCGGTTGATCCGGAAAAAGGCGGCGGGGTCGAGGACTGCTTCCATTTCCTCCATACCCTTGAATAACGGGTGCTTGGCCTGGTCGAAGGTATACAGGTAGGTCACCTCGTTCTCCAGCGCCACGAGGGCAATATCGCGGGCGGCCACGGGGTACATCTTGTCCCGGTTCCGGATAAGGAAGGTGGCGCTCAGCGCTCCCGGTATATCGATGTGCCGGATCTGCTCGATGCGCGCAAATACCCCGGCGATGTCCTCTTCCCGGAAAGGCTTCAGGATATAGGCGATGCCCCCCGCCCGAAAGGCCTGCAGCGTATAGTCCTCATAGGCCGTGCAAAACACGACCGGGGAGCGGACCAGGGTCCGGGTGAAAATGTCGAAGCTGATCCCGTCGGCCAGGTGGATGTCCATAAAAATCAGCCCCGGAGGAGCCGGCGACTCCTCCAGCCATCGGACGGCGCCTTGTATGCTGTCGCATATCCCGACGACCTCGCTGCCCGGTCCGGCGTCCAGGATGAGCTCCCGGAGCAGACGGGCCGTCTTGGGTTCGTCTTCTACGATCAGGATGGTCATCGTACAAATGTAAGGCTTACGACAAAGGTGTCCGGCTCGTCGGCTATTTTGATGCCCTCGGGCACCCCCAGGTATTCGTAGCGTTTGCGAAGGTTGGCCAGGCCCATGCCGGATGATTCGCCCGTGGTCTTGGGACAGCGGCGGTTGGAGACGGTGACGGCGTTTTCGTCCGCGTTTATGGTCACCTTGAGCGGGTGATCGGCGGAGACGACGTTGTGCTTGATGCAATTTTCCACCAGGAGCTGCAGGCTGAACGAGGGCAGGCGCTTGTCGCGGCAGGCCTCCGGTACCCCGATGGTTATAGTCAGCATCCCCTCGAACCGGGCTTCCAGCATATACTGGTAGGACTTCAGGAATTCCAGCTCTTCCGACAGCGTCACTGTCGCCCCGTCCTTGCGGGTCAGCAGCTGACGGTATACGTCGGAGAGGTGCAGTATGAATTGTTCGGCGGCGGGATTGTCCGGCCGCACCATCGACCGCAGGGTGCCCAGGGAGTTGAACAGGAAGTGCGGGTTGACCTGCTCCCGGAGGGCGTCCAGCCTCGCCTGGAGGTTCTCGTTAAGCAGCTGCTGGTTGTACAGTGCGATAGCATCCTTCGTCTCCAGGGCCTTGAGCGCCGACTGGACGAGGAGCTCGAGCAATATGGCGATCGCCAGGCGCATGACGACCATCCAGACGGGGGCGGGGGCGCTGGCGCGGTAAGGTCCCAGCCACTGTAGCAGGGGTTGCATGGCCAGGATGAGTAGCGCATTGGCGACTACATACGCCCACCACTTCGCGCCCCGGTCGCGCAACGCCTGGTTGACCGTCCAGGTCAGCAGCAGGAAGCAAAAGCCGATCACCCAGGAGGTGAGGACCTTCCGGTAGTCGATGCCGCGGGTGAAGACGTCGTTGTTGACGAGGTTCAGGGCGGGCACCAGCAGGGAGAAGAGGATGCACAGGGTGCGTTTGCGGCGCATGCGGGAAGTTAGGGAATTTTGCGGGGCGGGGCGAGCCCGCGGGGCCTTAGTGGCCGGGCTTTACCTTGAGCTTGTTGAGGAATGTTTGGATTTCGGAGGGGCGGAAGCGAATACACTTCCGCGAAAGGCGGATATACGGAAGCCGACCCTCCCCTAACCACTTGTCTATGGCCTTGACCGACACCCCAAGGGCCAACGCGACCTCTTTTTTGTTTAAAAGCTTTTCCATAACCACGGATTTTCACCAGAGAGATATGGTAAAAATATTGCTTTATGAAATCAAAAAGAAATATAAATATTGCTTTTAAAAACATAATATTGCTTTATGAAACAAGCCATCCTCGACTTGCTACGGGAGCTCAGGGGCCTCGGCAAGGACCGCAGAACCGTCGAGAAGGATCTCCATTACTCGCCGAACTACATCGATCAGGCGTTGTCGAAGGGAGGGAACGAGCGCTTTTACCTGGCGTTGAAGCGTTACCGGGAGGCGCTTGCGGAAGAGGGGCAGTATCGATATTCGGAAGGCGGGACCAGGACGGCCGGATCTGGGACGGCAATGGCAGTGTCGGAGCCCACAGAGACGTATGGCGGCGGTTTTTGGAAGCAGATACCGGAATACCGTTCGTGTAACTACGCTACCCAGGCCCGGGGACACGCCATGGAACCACTGATCCGGCAAAATGCCATCGTCGGCGGCAGGCGGTTGGACGACCCGGGATTTATCGTGTATGGCGAAATATACATTATCCAGGCGCGCAATGGGATGGAGGTGATCCGGTATATAAGGGCGGCGACGGACGCTGCTGTCGTCCTGCTGGCCGGTGCGGACGAAAGCGTGCCAGCCACGGAGATGCGGCGGGCGGACATAGAGCGCGTGTACCACGCGCAGTTCGTGGTCAACCCGCTGTAGCTGGACGCAGGGCGCTCGCGCAACGATGGGGCGCGGGGCAACGGCGCCGCCGCTATTGCAGACTTTGATAGACGACGTCCTCGAATTTGGCGGCGAGGTCGCCGTGGCTGTTGGGGGTCTGTTGGGTCATGATCAGGCACACCAGGTGGGCCTTGGGGTCGGCCCAGTAGGTCGTGCCGAAGTAGCCGCCCCACGAGAAGGAGCCTTCGTTACGGCCGCCACGGGCGGCGCTCCGGGCGCTGGTCAGGCCGAAACCCAAACCAAAATTGTCGGAACCATTATACAGGAAATCGAGCTGGCCGCTGGTCATGAGCTCGACGGTGCGGGGCGCCAGGACGCGTACGCCGTTGTATACGCCGTGGTTGAGCATCATCTGCAGGAAAACGGCGTAGTCGAAGGCGGTGGACGTCAGACCCGCGCCGCCGGAAAAGTAACGCTTGCGGGCCAACGGATAGCCCGCGTCGACGCCGGTCTTTTCGGCGGTCCAGCGGACGATATGGTGCTGGTCGTCCTCGGTATAGACGGCGGCCAGCCGGGCGGCCTTCGCCGCGGGGACGTTGAAATAAGTATCCTTCATGCCCAGCGGATTGAAAAGACGTTCGCGGAGAAAGGTTTCGAGGTCTTTGCCGCTGATGACTTCCACCAGGCAACCGGCCAGGTCCACGCTCAGGCTATACGTCCATTTTTCACCGGGCTGTGAGCCGAGGGGCAGGGCGGCCAGGGCGTTCATCCGTTCCTTGAGGTCCGCGTCGATGACACCCAGGCCGGAGGGGATACCCGCCTTCGCGTAGATGGCCCGCATGGAAGGCGTGCCGATCAGCGCATAGTCGAGACCGGAAGTATGGGTCAGCAGGTCCCGGAAGGTGATCCCGCGTTTGGCCGGTTTCGTCGTATAGCTGCTGTCCTTTTCGTTGAATTTGTCCAGGACGGTCATGTGCGCGAAGGCCGGCATGAAGTCCGAGATGGGCTCGTCCAGGTAAAACTTACCTTCCTCCCACAACATCATCAAACCGGTGCTGACGATCGCCTTTGTCTGCGACGCGATGCGGAAGAGCTCGTCCGGCATCATCGGCTTGCCGGCTTCCGCGTCGGCAAAACCATAGCCTTTGTTCTGAATCAGCTTCCCGTCGCGGACCACCAGCGTCACCACGCCCTTGACCCAACCGTTGCGGACATAGGTATCGACGAGGGTATCGATACGCGCCAGGCGCGGGTAGTTGACGTCGGGAAGATGGGGGGGATGCGGGTCGATGACCTGGGCCCTGGAAGTCAGTGCGGCGAAAGCCAGGAGGAGCAGCAAAAGTTTCTTCATACGGCATTACGCCCGAAGCTACGGGCCCGGGAAAGTTAGGGCAATTTCGGCTATCTTTATGAAAATCGCCGTATGCGTTATCTTTTGCTGCTTTGCCTGCTCACTATCGCCGCCGGCGTAAAAGCCCAGACCGCCGAGGACTCCGTCAGGGCCGTCGTCGGCAATCTCTTCGAGGCCATGCACAAAAGCGATTCCAGCGCCATCGTGGCCTGTTTTACATCAGGCGGCCTGCTCCAATCGCTGGACGAGCGCACGGCGGATATAAAGGTGCGGACGGATTCGGCTGCCGTTTTTGCCCATATCATCGCCGGTCTGCCGCCGGAGTCGGTGGATGAGAAGCCACGGATCGATGTCGTGAAGGTGGACGGCAACCTGGCCATGGTCTGGGCTCCGTACAACCTCTATTTCCACGGGAAATTCTACCATTGCGGCGTAGACTCCTTCCAGTTGGTGCGTATCGGCGGGAAGTGGAAGATCCAGTACATTCTGGATACCGAGCATAAGCAGGGTTGCGCCGTTAATTAACGCAGATCAGCAGCCCACCGCCCTCATTTACGCAAGGACCAACGCAGCAATCGGCATTCACCACGCAGATCTGTCCCTTTTCTTTGCAGTGACCGACGATGCACATACTGCCGGAGCAAATCGTCCCGGGGGGGCATGTCGGAAAGCCTGGGCCACACGGCTGACCGCCACCTACGACCCTTTTCATTTCGTCCCTTGAAAGTCTTTTATCCATCATTTTTATTGTTTTATGGATAAAATACAAAAAAAATTCAAAAGCCGTCATAGCCTCTTTAGCTCTTCCTGAGGTAAATATCCCCGCTGATCGTCTCCAGGTCGATGGACCTGCCGCCGCCGTTCAGGGTGGTGGTGACGTTCCCACCCACCTTGGGCAGGTTGTGCTTGCCTTCGATGTCGAGGTTCAGGTTAGAGTACATGTTCCCGCTGATGGTGGAGAACTTCAGGTCGGCCTTGCTGTCGGGTTTGACCGACATATCCACGAAACCGCTGATGGTGTGGGCGCGAACCGCGCCGACGGGGCCGGTAATGGTGATGTTACCGTTGATCGTTTCGACCGAAAGATCGACGCCCGCGGGGACGTAGACGGTAAAGCCGATCTCGGAAGTGGAGCAGTCGCAGTTGCACTTTTTGCGGTTGGCCTCGCTCACCTTTCCTATGCGGGCCTTGACGTCGAGGTCGCCGCCGGTCTTATCAAAGTCCACGGTGTAGCGGTCGTTGTCCTTGTTATCGTTGATGTTGATGGAGCCCTTGACCCAGACCTCGTTTTTGTCCCAGGTAATGACCTGGATGGAGTCGGTGATCTGGATGTCCAGCTTGACCTTCGCGCCGGCAGCCAGCGGGATGTGCTGGTCTACGATCCGCGGATGGGTGGTGTCGGTTGCCTGGGCGCCGGCGGTCAGGACCAGCAGGGCGCCCAGGGCGGTGATGGATAGCTTTTTCATATTTATCCTTTTCTGAGGTATATGTTGCCGCTGACGTTGGTGATCTTCAGGTCGACGCCGCCACCGTTGAGCTTGGTGCCGACCGCGCCGCCGCCCACTTTCTTCATATCCTTGTCGTTCGATTTGAGGTCGAAGTCGGTATACATGCCGCCGGAGATGGTGCTCATTTCCAGGTTGACGGCCGCGCTGGCGGGCATCGTGACGTCAATTTCCCCGCTGATGGACGCGATCGATATCGGCTTATCCTTGGCGAGCTGGGTAAAGGTTACCTTGATGTCCCCGCTGATGGTATTCAGGATGAGCGGCCCCGTGACGTTCTTCAGGGTGATGTCGTGGCAGTTGTTGACGTCGACCTCGTTAGTCATGTTGGAGACGTTCACCTCAGCCGAGCGTTCGCAACCGCGGTTGATCTTGATGCGCAGGTTGGAGGGAACCTTGATCTTGTAGTGTCCGTCCCGGTTGAAAGGCAGGATGCAATGGGCGACGATGTGTCCGCCATCCTTGGTAACGTTCAGGCCTATGCCGGTATTGTCGTCGCCACCGGGGTATACGGCCGTCAGCCCTTTGGCCCGCTCGGGTCTTTCCCCAAGCCCTTCGGCGGTGATGACGATTTCGTTCCCGCTATAGCCTTCGACGGGCAAATCCCCATTGAAATCCTCCAGTACGAGCTGGGCATCCTTTTGACCCGATACGTCGATCTTGTATTCCTGTGCGTGAAGGGTGCGCGATGCCAGGAGCATGGCGCCGAGCGCCAGCCCAAAAAGTGAAATCTTCATATTTGCGTAGTTATAGTTTGTTGAGTTCCTTGCGGGCCATGTCCTTGACCTCTTTTAGCGTTTTCTGGTTCTCGAGCAGGTTCCGCATCGGCTGTATGGCCTTTTGCTCCCTCCTTTCCCCGAGAATATTGATCAGCACGATCTGGATGATCGGCTCGGTCTGGCGGCTAAGTGAATTGACGAGCGAATCGGTTACCGCCCGGTTGTCGTTATAGCGGGCCAGCGAATAAAGGGCGGCCAGGCGGACGTTGACGCTTTTGTCGTTGTTCAGCGTGTTTACCAGGGCGTCGATCACCCGTTCATTGGGGGCGGGCATCTCCTCCGCGTAGTTCACGGCCTTGATCCGCTCGCTGGCCGATTCGTTGTCCAGCATGTTGATCATAAGGGATTCCTTCACTTCCTTAAGCGAGGTCTTCAACTCGCCGAGCTCCCTGGCGTTATCCGGACCGGTATGGAGCCGGTACCCGATCAGCATGCCCACCAGGAGGATAGCCGCGGCCACCGCCGTTTTGCCAAGGGCGGAAAACCAGCTCATGCGTACCACCTGGCCACCGGCCCGGCGCTTCGACGCCTCCTGCGCT
>NZ_DATJIY010000052.1:0-22672 GCF_035492835.1 Dinghuibacter sp. | reverse complement strand
TATCTGCAGTCCACAAAATGGCGATTTCGTTTTGATTCGCTTGTGGATTGGAAATCTGAAGAAAACAGGGGATGATCCTGTAAACTCTGGTACACCCCTGTTTAATTTTAAGCGATATTTCACCCCGAGTTTTCTTCCTTTTAAAGCAAAGAATCCAGGTTGAAAATTTTAGGACTGGTCACTCCATACTCTCGAATATTGTCCTTTAAATCCATCCAAAGACGGATATTATAATCCGCCAGTTCGACTATTTCTGCCTCAGTGAGATGATGAGGATTTGAAACCGTTGGGCCTTTTTTCTTTTCCGCGTTTGTTTTGTCCTGTTTGTTTTCTTGTGCTTCTTTGGCCTTTTCTACGGTTGGTTTGTCTTCGGCCTCCTGTTCTATGCAGGAGAAAATGTTGGGGGCATAGCCTTCGCCTATAGCAAGCGATTTTCCGATTGCAATGCTATTGCCGAACAATTTGATTTGTTTCCCTGTACTCAGTTTCAGGGTTCTTCTTTTGAAGTCTGCCATAAAATTTTATTTTACTTATTTGTCAATAGTGATTCAATGAAATATATGGGAGGGGGGCCACGGTTATATGCTCGGGGAGTCGGGGAGAGTTCAAATGTCCAATTGACATCAATCTTTTTACTAACTGTCAGCATTCTTCACTTTTTCATTTTCCTCTAATCTGCTATTTGATAAAAATAGAAGTTATCACGAAATGTGACTTACGCTAAATACGCCTAAGTAAATGGTTGGTAAAAAGAATCATTTCGAATTACAGCCGCCGGAGTATTTGGGTCGAGATATTTCAGTTAGGGTAACGGTTAGCCTTACCAAAAAGTTCCAAACCCTTTGCCATATTTGTAGGCTGCAAATCCCTGAAAGTATAAGGTGGCTTTCCCGGGTTTTCAAGACAGAAGGGATGCTAGAAGTGCCTTGGAATTTATTATTCCCGGAATTATTTGGGAAGATATTGCGCAAGAATGTGATAAAGATAAACAGCGATTGAAAGGAGTTTTTTGCGAGATATATTGGTAAATTTATGATATGTTCAAAGACCGGTGAAGAAGAGATGAGTGAGGAGGAGCAAAGGTTATTGGACTTACTTGCTTCAATAATTGCTGAAATTATAGTAAAAGAAATTTCATGAATGCGATCGGCTACCTCCGGCTAAGTATGCGGGATCAATCAAGGTATTCTTTAGAGTATCAGGAATCCAGCATCAATGAATATTGCAAGCGGAATAATATTGAGCTGTTGGCTGTTTTTAAGGACAATGGCCAAAGCAGCTATAATTTTGATCGCCCGAACTATATCGCGCTGGAAAATTTTATCAAGAAGCATAAAGGAGGGGTGAATTATTTGATCGTTATGGATCATGACAGGTTCAGTCGAAATCTTCCGGAGGCGCTGATGAAATAAAGTCTCTAGAGAATAAATTCAAGATTAAGGTAGTAGCTACAAATGAATCTCCTGATCTGGACACTAACGATCCGGATGTATTTTTAAATCGAGCTTTCAAATATTTGATGGCAAATAATGAGCTATTGAGAATCCGACAAAGAACGTCGAGGGGGATTAGAACAGCCTTAGAAGGCGGACGGTTTGTCAACAGAGCGCCTTACGGATATTACAATCAAAAAGCGGAAGGACGGAAAGGCGTAATTCTAGTTAACGAAGAAGAGGCGGCAATTATAAGGAAGGTTTTTTTCGATTTTCTTTTGGGACAGCCGATTACCCAAATTCATAAGAATGTAAAATCTTTGGGTTATCCCGGTATAAGCAAAAGTGCGATCAGGAGACTATTGGAGAATTGTATTTATGCCGGGCTGGTAAAAGTGCCTGAAAGTATTTCAGGCCCGGAACGCTATGTAAAAGGAATTCATACGCCTATTGTTACTGCGGTCGATTTTTGGCGGTGCCAGGAAATATTAGGCAATAAACCGGCGTTAAAAAGTCTTCCCAAGGACGATGTACCCTTAAGAGGGATTTTACGGCATTCCTGCGGGGCAAGTATGACTGCCGGGTACAGCAAGGGAAAGAATAAGTATTATCTGTATTACCGATGTACCCAATGTAGTAATATCAATATTCCCGGGGAGAAACTCCACGATAAATTCGAACAGATCCTGGACTTGCTCAGTTTTAGTCAACGGCAGATTGACTACCTGGTTGGGCATGTCAAGGAAAAAATAGCCGATTTTTTGGGGAGCAAAAAAAATCTGGCCAAAAGCAGGGTGGAGGAACTAAGTGCCATTGAGGCGAAAATTGATGGATTGGAGGAAAAGATGGTGAATGACGAGATTGAGAACGCCACCTATAAAAAGTGGTTTAAAAAGTTCAGCGTCCGAAAATCGATCCTTGAGGCTGAGATAATAGAATTGAATAAACCGGATGATGAGAACTTAAGTAGGGCAGTGCGCCTGATTCCGGCACTATTGGATTTGAAGGCGATTTTTAAGAGGGCAACCGTTTTCCAAAAACATAGTATTCTGCGAGAGGTGTTCAAAGGTGGTCTCACATACGTAGGGGATGCATTTAGAACACCCTTCCTTCATCCGGCATTAGCTCATAATGAATTGATTATTAAAGAAAAAGGGCTGCTCTTTGCAGAACAGCCCTATCAAAATTTGGGTAAAATTACCGGATGTAGCGAGATCGGGAGTTGAACCCGAGACCTCCGGGTTATGAATCCGACGCTCTAACCATCTGAGCTATCTCGCCAAAAATGGGATTGCAAAGATAGGGATTGACGCGATTCGCCCAGCGCGCCTTTCGAAGTTTTTGTTGCGCACCGCGGAGCCGCGGGGCCGCGGGGCCGTGAGGCTACGGGGGAGTACAGAGGGGGCGCCTTAGTCCGCCAAGGGGGATTGCAACGGGGGCTTGCCCCCGTTGCTGCGACGCATATGATGATATTTGGCCGAGGCTTAAGTTCTATGAGCCCAAGCCTCGGCCAAAAAACAGGGTCCCCCTGGGAACAGGGGGACCGTAAACGATTGCTTGCTATGTGAAAAGGAAATGCTCTATTTTTTATGGTCTCCGTCACCATTTTTGGGCTTCAGAGCGGTTCGATGCAAATATCACAGCTTCTTGTAAGGCGTCCTGAGGAACCGTGTTACCAAATTCTAATTTCTAACAGATTTCGTATTTATTTTTTTAATCATTTATTGATTTCTATGCTAAAATACGAAAAAAATGGATTTGCAAGTAAAAAATAATATATAGTTATAAATATAATGTGAATCACCAGCGATACCGCAAGCAGCGGCGATGCGGGTGCGGCACTTATATCTTCCCGGGGTAAACCTGTAGCGCCTTCTCCAGGCAATCCATAGCCCGTGCCAAATCCCCTTTATTAAGGACATAAGCCAACCGTACTTCCTGGCGTCCCAGCCCGGGCGTCCCATAGAATCCGGAGGCGGGTGCCAGCATGACCGTTTGGCCTTCATGGGAGAAGGACTCCAGGAGCCATTGGCAGAAAGTGTCGGCATTATCGACGGGAAGGGAGGCCATGGCATAGAAGGCGCCGCCGGGGTTGGGGCAGTAGACGCCGGACATGCCGTTCAGCCGCTTGACGAGGAGGTCGCGGCGGGACTGGTACTCCGCGCGGGTGGTATCGAAATAGTTTTCGGGGAGGTCGACGGCGGCTTCGCCGGCGATCTGGGCGAAACTCGGCGGGCTCAGGCGGGCTTGGGCGAACTTCATAACGGCGTCGAGTACGGCCTTGTTGCGCGTGACGAGGGCGCCGATCCGGCCGCCGCAGGCGCTGTAGCGTTTGGAGATGGTGTCCATGAGGATCACGTGATCGTCCGCGCCTTTTAAATGCATGGCGCTGGTGTGCTCGCCGTCGTAACAGAACTCACGGTAGGCCTCGTCCGAAAAAAGATACAGACCATGACGCACGGCGATGTCGCGTAACGTCTCGAGCTCGGTAAGGGGATACAGGTAGCCGGTAGGGTTGTTGGGGTTGCACAGCATGATCGCCTTGGTCCGGGGCGTGATGGCGGCCTCGAACGCCTCGGCGGGCGGGAGGGCGAAACCGTTCCGGATGTCTGCGGTCAGGGGAACGACCTTTACGCCGGCCTCCACGGCGAAGCCGTTGTAATTGGCGTAAAAGGGCTCGGGTATGATGATCTCGTCACCCGCGTCGAGGCAGGTCATCATCGCAAAGAGGATGGCCTCGGACCCGCCGGTGGTGACGATGATCTGGTTGTACGTGACGTTTACGCCGACCCGGCCGTAGTATTCTACGAGCTTGCGGCGGTAGCTTTCGTTACCCGCGCTATGGCTATATTCCAATACCTTGAAGTCGAAGTGGCGGACGGCGTCCAGGACAGGCGCCGGGGTTTCGATATCGGGTTGACCGATGTTGAGGTGGAAAACTTTGACGCCTTTTTGCTTGGCGGCCTCGGCATAGGGCACCAGCTTCCGGATCGGTGAAGGGGGCATGAGCTGCCCGCGATGGCTGATTTGTAACATGGCGCAAACCTACGAAAAAACGGCGCCCCGCCGAGGGGGCGCGCCGCAAAACACGGGCGCGCCGTAGATAAGGGGGCAAAAAAAAGCCGCCCGTAAAGGGCGGCTTCCCATTCCACAAAGGAGCAATTATTTGGACCCGGTCTTAACCGGTGTGGTTGCGGGCGCCGCGTCGTTGAAAACGGTACCCACGATATTCAAACCCACCTGCTCGTTGATGCCGGCGAATTTCACGTAAACGGTCTTGTTGAAGTTACCCACGACGGCGGCATTGTAGGTGGCGGTGATGGTGCCATCCTTGCCGGGGGCGATGGGGGCCTTGGTATAGTCGGACTTGGTGCAACCGCAAGAGGGTTGTACGTTCTCGATGATCAGCGGGGTGGAGCCGACATTGGTTACGGTAAAGGTGCCGGTTACGGGGGAGCCGACCTTTACCTTGCCGAGGTCGATGGTCGAGCTGGCGAATTTTGCGACGTCGCTGGCCTTCTTGGTTTGGGCCGTGGTATAAATAGCCAGTAGGGTAAATACGGCAAGAAACAGATGCTTCATTTGGAGATAGATTTTTTTATTGTCTGACTAATTGGATTCCTGTATTCAAAGGTACAGAAGTATCCGGGGTTTTCCATACTTCGCCTTTAATATAGATTTGCTGGTGTAAGTTACTGGCGTAGAAGAGGCTTACGTACTTGTTGAAGGTCCCTTCGCCGGCAGCATTATAGGTCACCGGAATGGCCGTGCTGTCGCCCGGGAGGACGGGTTTATCGCTCCAGCGGGGGGTGGTGCAGCCGCAGGAAGCCTCGACGTGGGCGAGCCGGAGGGTATCCTTGCCGTGGTTATACAACACAAAAGTATAAGTGACCGGTTTCCCCTGGGGAATCAGTCCAAAGTCGTGTGTGGTTTCAGTGGGTTCGAGCTGGCTCTGCGCGTGGACAAATTGAGCCGCCAGGAGTAGTGAAAACAGGAGGCATGGTCTTAGCATACGGATTGAATTTTGGGCGGGGGCGTCTGCCCCGGCTCTACGAATATACAAAAAAGGTATTTTTGTTTAATGGAGAACCAAATCTATCAGGATACGATTGCTGGAGAAAAGCTTTCCTTTGACCGCTTCCGCGAGGAAGTCCTGAAGGACTACAGGATCGCCTGCGAAAGCAGGGAAGCCAGCCTGTTAGGGCGCCGGGAGGTATTGACCGGGAAGGCCAAATTCGGCATTTTCGGGGATGGGAAGGAGATCGCCCAGGTCGCAATGGCCAAGTTTTTCCGGCCGGGAGATTTCCGGGCGGGTTACTACCGGGACCAGACCTGGATGTTTGCCTCCGGTTTGTCCTCTATAGAGCAGTTTTTTGCGCAGCTATATTCGAACCCCGACGTCGAGCACGAGCCTTTTAGCGGAGGCCGCCAGATGAACGCCCACTTCGCCACCCCCTTCGTGAACCCCGACGGGACGTGGATGCCCCTGGCGGACACGAAGAACGTCACCTCCGACATCGCCCCCACGGCGGGCCAGATGCCGCGGGCGCTGGGTCTGGCTTTTGCGTCGTCGCTTTTCCGTAATTCCCCGGCGTTAAAACCATTCACCGACCTGTCCCATAACGGGAATGAGGTGTGCTTTTGCACGATCGGGGATGCGGCTACGAGCGAAGGACACTTTTGGGAAACGATGAACGCCGCCGGCGTCTTACAGGTACCGCTGGCCGTCTTCGTATGGGACGACGGGTACGGTATCTCGGTACCCCGGAAATACCAGACCGTAAAGGGATCCATCTCCGAAGCCCTCAAAGGCTTCCAGCAAAAGGAAGGAACCAACGGCATCGATATATACCGCGTCCGGGCCTGGGACTATGCAGGGATGTGCGAGGTCTTCGAAAAGGGCATCCGCAAGACCCGGGAGACACATATACCGGCGGTTTTTCACGTCGAAGAGGTGACCCAGCCACAGGGGCACTCGACGTCCGGCAGTCACGAACGCTACAAGTCACAGGAGCGCCTGGAATGGGAACGGGAATGGGATTGCCTTCCGAAGATGCGGGAGTGGCTGTTCCAAAATGCCCTGGCTTCGGAGTCGGAGCTGGAGGAACTGGAAGCGGCCGCCAAGATTTCCGTCCGGACCAGCAAGGACCGCGCCTGGGAAGCCTATTGCGCGCCCATCCAGGAACAGCTCACGCATGCCGTATTCCTGTTGAACGGCCTGCTGGGGCAAGGCGGCGACCGGGATACCCGGGTACAACAGATCATAAAGGACCTGACGTCCAAACGGGAACCCTTGCGCAAGGACATCATGCACGCCTTGAGCGCGGCCAACCTGCTTACAAAAGAACCCGCGATCGAGCAGTACTACCAGGCGCTCAAGGACCTCAACCGGGACATCTATAACAGCTATCTCTATAATGAAGGGCCGGCCAGCGCGCTGAACGTCGGCGAAACGCCCAAGGAGTTCGCCGACGGAGCTCCGATGGTCAACGGCTTCGAGGTCCTCAACCGGTACTTCGACACCCTGTTTGCACACAACCCCAAGGTCATGGCCTTTGGGGAAGACGTGGGCAAGATCGGGGACGTCAATCAGGGTTTTGCCGGGCTTCAGGAGAAATACGGCAAAGAGCGCATTTTCGATACGGGTATCCGTGAGCTGACCATCATGGGTCAGGGAATGGGGCTGGCCCTGCGTGGATTGCGCCCGATTGCAGAGATACAATACCTCGATTACCTACTCTACGGGCTGGAGCCCCTGAGCGACGACGTCGCCACCACGCATTATCGAACGATGGGGCAACAGAGCTGCCCCCTGATCGTCCGTACCCGGGGACACCGGCTCGAGGGCGTCTGGCACAGCGGCTCGCCGATGGGTATGGTCCTCGGCTCCCTGAGGGGCATGTATGTCTGCGTCCCCCGCAACATGGTTCAGGCCGTGGGTATGTACAATACCCTTTTAAAAGGAAACGACCCCGCCCTCATGGTCGAAAGCCTCAACGGCTATCGCCTCAAGGAACGCCTGCCGTCCAACCTGCTGGAGTATACCGTACCCCTGGGGGTGCCGGAGATCATCCGCGAAGGCACGGACATCACCATCGTCTCTTACGGTTCCACGCTCCGCATCCTGCAGGAGGCCGCCGTCATCCTCGAACAGCTGGGGATCCAGTGCGAAATCGTGGACGTCCAGACGCTGCTACCGTTCGATCGTCCGCAGACCATCCTGAAGTCGCTCCGCAAAACGAACCGCATCCTGTTCGTCGACGAGGACGTGCCCAGTGGCGCCGTCGCCTATATGTTCACCGAGGTCATCGAGGGACAGGGCGCCTACCGCTGGCTGGACGCCGCTCCCCGCACCCTTGCCGCAAAGGCCCACCGCCCGGGTTATGGCAGCGACGGGGACTACTTCAGCAAGCCCAACGTCGACGAGGTGATCGAAGTTGTAAAAAGCATGATGGAGGAGTGAACTTACCGCTCTACCAAATAGACGCTTTTGCAGCAAGACCGTTTTCCGGGAACCCTGCTGCCGTGGTGCCGCTGGATGAGTGGTTACCCGACGGCGTCTTGCTGGACATCGCCCGGGAAAACAACCTGTCCGAGACGGCGTACTTCGTGCCACGAGGTGCCGGCTTCCACATCCGCTGGTTCACGCCTGGCGGCGAAGTCAACCTTTGCGGACATGCGACCCTGGCTTCGGCGTATGTGTTATTCCACGAACTGGGCTACGCCGGCGACGTGGTCCGCTTCCATTCATTGAGCGGACCGTTGGAGGTGCGCCGTGGCGAAAAGCTCACGCTCGATTTCCCCGCGTGGCCGCCCAGGCCGCTAACCGATATACCCGAGACACTTACCCGCGCCCTCAACTGTGAAATCGTTGGCGTCCACGAGCACCGCGACCTCCTGGTCGAATTGGAAGACGAAACAACCATAAAAAACCTCCGCCCCGATTTCGGCGCCTTGAAGGAGCTGCAACAATGCGTCATCGTCACGGCCAGGGGGACAGACTGCGACTTCGTGTCGCGTTTCTTCGCCCCTCACCTGGGTATAGACGAGGACCCTGTAACCGGTTCCGCGCATACGCAACTAACGCCCTTCTGGTCCGCCCGGTTGGCTAAGAACGAATTGTTCGCCAAACAGTTATCCCGTAGGGGCGGGGACCTTTGGTGCCGCTTGACGGGCGACCGCGTGATGATAGCGGGAGAATGCGCTTTTTTTCTGAAAGGCGCCATCACCCTGCCCTAGTTCCCCTACCTTTGCCTCGCAAAAGCGAACCGCGGTACGACGTGGTGCGACAGCAAAGCGTGATTATTCACTTTTATCAATCAATATTATGCCGACTAAAGTAACGGTTGTGGGCGCCGGCGCGGTAGGCGCCACGGTGGCCGACAACATCGCCCGGGCAGAGCTGTGCGAAGAACTGGTATTGCTGGACATCAAAGAAGGCCTGGCCGAAGGTAAGGCCCTGGACATGACCCAAACGGCCGCCCTGCTGGGTTTTGACACCAAGATCACCGGTTCGACCAACGACTACAGCAAAACGGCGGGTTCCTCCGTGGTAGTGATCACCTCCGGTCTGCCCCGCAAGCCGGGCATGACCCGCGAAGAGCTGATCGGGACCAACGCGGGGATCGTTAAAGGAGTAGCGCAAAACATCCTGAAGTATTCCCCCGACGCCATCCTGATCATCATCTCCAACCCGATGGACACGATGACCTACCTGGCCCTCACGTCGCTGGGATTGCCCAAGAACCGCATCATCGGCATGGGCGGCGCCCTGGACAGCGCGCGTTTCCGCTGCTATCTGAGCCTTGCCCTGGGTTGTTCCCCTGCCGACCTGAACGCCATCGTCGTCGGCGGTCACGGAGATACGACCATGATCCCGCTGATCGGCAAGGCTACCTGGAACAGCCTCCCCGTCACGAAATTCCTGACGGAAGAACAGCAAAAGCAGATCGTGGCCGACACCATGGTCGGTGGCGCCACCCTCACCAAGCTGATAGGCACCTCCGCCTGGTACGCACCCGGCGCCGCCGGCGCCGCCATGGTGGAAAGCATCCTCCGCGACGAAAAGAAGCTCATTACCTGCTCCGTCCTCCTGGAAGGCGAATATGGGCAAAAGGACATCTGTCTCGGGGTACCCGTGATCCTTGGCAAGAACGGCTGGGAAAAGATCCTCGACCTCGACCTGACCGCCGATGAGAAAGCCGCCTTTGCGAAAAGCGCGGACGCGGTACGGAGCATGAACGACGTGCTCAAGACCCTTTAGTAAGCCGCTACGCTAACATACGAGCCCGGGGTGCGAAAAAAAGTGCCTCGGGCTCTTGACTTTTTCCAATGCATGTTCTACATTTGTAGAATACAATCTAAGTTTGTAGAATATGGGCCTTTCAAAAGCGGAAGAAGAGTTGATGGAGCACATCTGGTCCGGCGGCGCGGTTTTCATGAAAGACCTGCTGGACCGGTATCCGGACCCCAAACCAGCGAGCACGACGGTAGCCACGCTCCTGAAGCGCATGTCGGAAAAGGGATACGTGGGGTACAAGGTGTTCGGGAACTCACGGCAGTATTACCCTCTGGTCAGCAAAAACGACTACTTCTCCCGGCACCTGAAAAATATCGTGGAGAACTATTTCGACAATTCTACGTTGCGGTTCGCCTCGTTCTTTACACAGTCGGGTAATATGACGCCGGCGGAGCTCGAGGCGTTGAAAAAGATCATCGAGGACGAAATCCAAAAACAGGGAAAATGATCTTGTATATCATAAAAACGATTGCCTGCTCCGCGGTGCTATGGGCGGTCTACAAGCTTGTCCTGGAAAACGCGAAGATGAACCGGTTCAAGCGGATGTACCTTTTGCTGGCGTTGGTGTTGTCCTTTATTGCCCCCCTCTTTGAATTCCCGACGCCGGCAACGACGCCTGTACTGGCCATGGTGGCGGGTTTCCAGGTAACGACAGTGACCCAGCCAGCCTCTCATGTGCCGGCCGGCGGCCTGGACTATGGGGTGTGGCTTTGGATCCTCTACGGCGCCGTTACCGCATTCCTTTTCGGTAAATATTGTAACAATATCCTGGCGTTCTACCGGAAAACAAAAGGGAAAGATACCGCCAGCTACCGGGGTGTCGCCGTCGTTTTTTCAGCCGACGCGACCGCTCCCTACAGCTTCTGGAACCACATCTTCATATCCAGGGAAGACTTCAACGACCCATCGACGGATGACCGCATCCTTTGTCACGAGGCGGCCCACGTCCGCCAGTGGCACTCGCTGGACATAGTTTTCCTCGAGCTGCTACGCACCGTCGCGTGGTTCAATCCGCTGCTGTATGGGTATAAGCGGTCCATCCAGTTAAACCACGAGTTCCTGGCCGACGAAGCCGTGCTCCGTGTCTACCCGGGAGCAGGGAATTATCTCCAATTGATGCTGCATCATACGGCCCGTGTTTCCGGTGTTTACCTCAGCAGCAGCTTTAATTTTCCGACCACTAAAAAAAGATTCACTATGGTTACGAAAAAAACTTCCCTGGCCGCCGCCATGGGCAGGACAGCCGTCGCATCTTTGTTCCTTGCGGGCTGTCTGTATCTTTTCCCCGGGAGAGGCGCGGCGCAACAACCGCCAGTCCCCAGGGCGGCCACGAAACCGGGGCCCGGGGCGTCGGATGAAGAGATGAAAGAGGCCCGGCGGTTGATAGCGCCTTATATACACCAGGACAACAACCGCCTGATAGCCTTTTTCGGCAAGATCCCCGACGACACCAAGCTCAGGCTCCATGATCTCTTTGACAAAATGACCGGCGATCAAAGGGCGTCAGTGCCGTTTGGCTTTGAAAGGATGCCGCCCCCGCCTCCCGCGATGAGCGGCCCGGTAACCGCCCAACAACTGGAGTCCTGGAAGGACGGTGAAACCTATGGGGTATGGATCGACGAGAAAAGGATCAGGAACGCATCGCTGAGTAAATATTCCAGCGCCGATTTTGCCACGGTATATGTCTCCAGGCTTACCGCCGTCGCCAGGAAGAACGACGGATTCCGGTACCAGGTTGATCTAATGACCCACGACTTCTACGCATCGTATTACAAGAAGGCCATGGCCGACACGAATAAGTTCGTGATGACGTTTCACGCCGACGTCGTGAAGTTCGGGAAATAGGAGCTAGGCCGTCATGAAATCATAGATACCTACTCCCACCAGCGCCAGCAGCAGCACCAGGAGGTACATCAGGCATAAGGCCAGCGACTTGATAAAAGACAGCCAAAGGACCTCTGCGTACGTCCGCGACAGGGCGAAAGCCAGGTAGGTGAAAATAAGGACGAGCGGTATGCAGAGCAGTATGAGCGCCAGCCACTGCGAATCCGTCGGGATCTTCAAGATGAGCAGTCCAAGCAGGAAAGCGATGAACACGAAAGCGTGGAAATGCAGCGAAAATATGACGTGCTGCGTGTAGATATACCTCTGATGGTTGTAAAACCAGCCTACAAACCAGGCGAACAGTGGCAGCAGCACGAACATCAGTTTCGGGATATTCTGTCCGATATTTTCCCGTATGGTCACGACACCCTTGCCCGGATGGCGCTGGCGGATATGAATCATGCGGTGCGTCGCCCAGCGGGCGAATCCGCTTTCCCGTGTGCTGTCGGGCCGGGCCGCCTGGATGGAGTCGTACTGGGATATACGCTGGTACCTGTTCTCGACGATCTCCATATCGGTAGCAAACTCGTTGTCGTTCGCACCCAGGTGAAAGCCCCAGGACTCGGCTGTGTCGGCGGCGTTGCGGGCCGTGTCCAGTCGCGAAGCCAGGGACCGGTAGACGGACGCGCGGATGCTGTCGTTTACGGGCGCGGCTTCCCGCAGGCTGTCGGCAATCCGCTGGCTGAAGGCGTTTGCGGCCGCCGGGTGGAGCTCCGGGGCCAGCGGCGGCGCTTCCTCGCTCCCGCCGAAGAGCACGATAAAAAAGAGCGCCGAGATAAACACGTACATCCGGATCGGGTTCAGGTAGCTGGCGCGCCGGCCGGCGTTGTATTCGCGGGTCAGAAAACCCGGTTTGAACAGCAGGTCCCTCAGCGACGTGATAAACTTCGAATCGTAGTGGGTGATGTCGGAAAAAAAGTGCCCGATCAGGTGGCCGATCGATTCCCGGGGGTCGGCGTTTTCCTGGCCGCAGCGGGAACAATAGCGTTCTTCCACCGTGAACCCGCAGTTGAGACAGGTCTTGTCGTGCCGGAGGTGACTACCTTTCATGAATAGCATTTACGATGCCCGCGATATCCTGGCGTTCCATGCATTTAAAGTGGCCGAGGGGGCATTTATCATACCCGATTTTACTGCAGGGGCGGCACCAGAGCGGTTTTACTTCGAAGATACCAAACGTTTGCTTCGAACGGCTTCCATAATACGGCGTCATTCCAAACGCGGGCACCGTATTCCCCCAAACCGAAAGGATGGGTTTCTGGAAGGCCGCCGCGATGTGCATCAGCCCGGTGTCGTGGCTGATGATGAGCTTGGCGCCCCGGACCAGGTCGGCCGATTCGTGCAGGCTGAATTTGCCGCAGGCGTTGTAGATCTTGATGGGATCGATGGCCGCGATCAGGTCGCCGTCCACCTTGTCCTCCGGGCCGCCCATAAGCACCAGGGGGTGTTGGATCGAGCCGCACAATTCCTTGAGCTTGTGTAGCGGCAGCTTCTTGGTCCCCAGCGCGGCGCCGATGACGACGCCGATATAACCGACGGAGTGGGAGAGGGGCAGGTCACCGGGCCGGACGTGCTCGTCGCGCGGTATAAAATAGTCGAGCCCCCGGCCGTCGTTGGTGACGCCCAGCTTTGACACCGTCTCCATATACCGGTCCACGATGTGGACCTTGGGCATGACGTTTAATTTTAGCGCGGTCAGGAACCACTTCCGGATGTTCAGCTTCGGGAACGACCAGCTCTGCACCTTCAGCGCCTTTTTTACCCGCAGCGTCCTGAGGTTGTGGTGCAGGTCGATCAGGTAGTCGAAGCGCTCCCGCTGTAGCTTGTCGATCATCCCGTCCCAGTCGTCTTCGAGGTAGTGACAACGGTCGATGTGTGGGTTGCTTTCGACGACGGCCTTATAGGCGGGTTTGGTCAGGTAGTGGATCTCCGCCGTGTTCGCCTGTTCCTTGAGACAGCGGACTACCGGCGACGTCAGGACGATGTCGCCAATGGAAGAAAAGCGGATAATCAGTACTTTCATCGTTCGATATAGTCAAGGTCCTTGCCAAACGTCTCCTCCGTCATCACCAGCGCGACCGAGGCGATCGCGAAAACGATGATCCCCGTGATCCAGCCGCTCATATAGTAGTCTTTGCCCGCGGCAAAGTGACCCCTGAAACCATTGAACAAGGCCGTTACCAGCACGAGCGATCCGCGGGCCATATTGGGCACGGTCGTGGCTACCGTCGCACGGATGTTGGTCCCGAATTGTTCGGCCGCCATCGTGACGAACATCGCCCAGAAACCGGTCCCGAACCCGAGCACGAGGCACACCCAATACACGGTGGCCGGTAGTGCGCCCTGGAGGTTGAAAAACCAGATCACCCCCGCCATGGTAATCACATGGAACAACCAAAGCGAGTTTTTCCGGCTTTTCATCCACTGACTGACGAACCCTATGAGGACGTCCCCCACCGCAATGGCGACGTAGGCCACCATGACGGCTTTACCTGGGTCGACGGACCCCTTGACGCCCATTTGGGAAGAGAACTTGTCGGAAAAGGAAATCAGGATCCCGATCACAAACCAGTTGGGCAGCGCGATCAGGATGGCCGTGATATACTTGCGGAAACGACGGCCGTTGGTGAATAAGGATAAGAAGGCCCCCTTTTTGACGTCGCTGCCCTCCATATTCTTATATAGCCCGGATTCGAGTACGCCCACGCGGAGGAACAGCAACAAAAAGCCGAGGCCTCCACCGATAAAATAACACATCCGCCAGCCTTCCCCATCCGCGCCCACGAACCAGACCCGGATAAAGTAGGCGAACACCGCGCCGCTCAGACCGATGCCGGCGACCAGGGAGGTGGCGATGCCGCGTTTTTCCCTGGGCATCAGCTCGCTCACCAGGGTGATGCCGGCCCCCAGCTCCCCGGCCAGGCCGAGCCCGGTGACAAAACGCGCCAGGGCGTATTGCGCGAAAGTATGTACGAACCCGTTGGCTATGCTGCCCAGCGAATACAGTATGATCGAAGCGAAAAGGACGCGCAGCCGGCCCTTTTTATCCCCCAGCACGCCCCAGATGATGCCGCCGATGAGCAGACCGATCATCTGGATGTTCAGGATCAACAGCCCCTGCCTGGCGACGTCGTCGCCGGTGAGCCCGAGGGACTTCAGGGAAGGTACGCGGATGATGCTGAACAGGAGAAGGTCGTAGACGTCGACAAAATAGCCCAGGGCGCCCACGATGACGGGGAGTGAAAAAAGAATGGCCGTTCTTTTATTCATTTGACGGTTTTCGTTTTCCTGGAGAAAAGTTTTATCAGCACCGGCGCGGTCGTGATAACGACGATGCCGATGACGATCAATTCCAGGTGGTCCTTGAGGTCGAAGTGGAACTGGTTCCAGATAAACTGATTGAGATAGTGGCCGGCGAACAGCATGGCAAAAACCCAGGCCACGCAGCCTATGACGTTGTAGATGAAAAAATGCTTCCGTTCCATTTTAACCACCCCCGCCACGATCGGTGCGAAGGTGCGGACGATGGGCAGAAAGCGCGCGTAAACGATGGCCGCGCCTCCGTGTTCTTCGTAGAACTCGTGGGCCTGGTGGAGGTATTTTTTCTTGAAGAACCAGGTGTCCTTCCGTTCGTATAGGAAGGGGCCGCTCTTGCGACCGAACCAATACCCGACCAGGTTGCCCAGGATACCCATGATGGAAATCAATATCCACAGGATGATCAGGCTGAGGACGTCGCTATGGGTTGTTACGATCGTACTGACCAGTAGATTATTGTAGATACCCGCCACGAAAAGAAGGGAGTCGCCCGGCAGGAAGAAACCAAAAAAGAGACCGGTTTCGGCAAAGACGATAAACAACAGGAGCCATAGACCGCCCAGGTTTATATAGAATTCCGGTTTTACGAGCTGATGCCAGTCGAAGCTGAGGAGCAAAAGATGCATAATGAGTTAAATAGGGCGGTAAAATAAGCTATATTTCTTGATCTGTTGTTACTCTTGGCGGAGCCGGAACCCTTTTAAACGGAGTTCCCGGGGGAATGAACGCCGGGCGGAGGGCGTTTTCCCACTTACAAACCACCGCGGTGGCAATGCTGTTCCCGATGACGTTCGTGCCGCTCCGGCCCATGTCGAGCAACTGGTCGATCCCGATGATAAGGCCGACGCCTTCCACCGGTATGCCGAAGACGGGAGTAATGGCGGTGATGACGACCAGCGCGGCCCGGGGAACCCCGGCCATGCCCTTGCTGGAGAGCATCAGGAACAGCAGCATGGTCATCTGGTGGGCGAAGCTCAGGTGAACCCCGTACGCCTGGGCGATAAAAAGGCTCCCGAAGGTCATATAGATCATGCTCCCGTCCAGGTTGAAAGAATACCCCAGGGGAAGGACGAAACTGACGATTTTCTCTTCACAACCGAAGTTCTCGAGCTGGGTGACCAGTTGGGGAAAAGCGGCCTCCGAGCTGGCCGTGGTCAACGCCAGCAGCACTGGGTCCAGGATAAAACGGATGAGCTGGAAAATGCGCCTCCGGATAAACAGGGCGCCGCCCGCAAAGAGGAACAGCCATAAGACCACCAGCGCCACATAAAATTCCAGGATAAAGGTCCCGAAGGTTTTGAGCACCTCCGGACCGAGCACCGCCAGGGTGGCCGCCATCGACCCGAATGCGGCCAGGGGCGCAAAGTTCATGATATACCCGGTCATCGTGAGCATGATCTTGGCCAGCGCGTCGAGCCCCCGTATGATCGGCATGGCCGGTTCGCCGACCGCTGCGGCGGCCATCCCGAAAAAGATGGAAAAGACCACGATCTGCAGGATCATATTGGTCGCCATGGCATCGGCGATGCTCGACGGGAAGGCGTGCGTAACGAAACTCTGGAACGATATATCCGCCTTGGGCAACGGCACGCCGCCGTCGGGCCTGGCCACCAGGTGCATGTGCATACCCGGTTCGAAGAGATTGACAAAGAGTGCGCCCAGCGCCAGCGAAACAAACGACGCGCCGATAAACCAAGCCACCGTTTTGCCCCCAATCCTCCCGATTGCCTTGCCGTCACCCAGCTTGAAAATGCCCACGACCAGCGTGGAAAACACCAGGGGCGCAATGATGACCTTCACCAGGTTCAGGAAGATGACCGTCAGGAATTTGATGTCTTCGGCGAACTTCACCGTTGCGTGCGCCGACGACGTCTCGTGGATCAGGGTGCCCAGGGCGATACCCAGGACCATCGCGGCAACAATGAAAATGCTTAAGCGGCTCGGCCTGCGTTGTTTCGTCAGCTCCATAAAAAATCCACGGCGTTCTACGTGCAATATCCAGTTTTTCCAGGATAGGTCGCAAAAAAGCGGCAAAAAATGCTATTTTGCCCACTTTATCATCATCGAAAACCAAGAATAAATCTGAGTATGAGTTTGTTTGTCAAAAAACCGCTGGGTCAACTGCTGGCTCAGGCGTCCGATAGCCATGGGCTCAAACGTACGCTGGGACCGGGTAACCTGGTGGCCCTGGGAGTTGGTGCGATCATCGGCGCCGGTTTGTTCGTGCGGACGGCGGCCGCTTCGGCCGAAGCCGCGGGTCCGGCCGTTACGATTTCCTTCCTGGTGGCAGCCGTCGGTTGTGTGTTCGCTGGGTTGTGTTATGCCGAGTTTGCCGCCATGATCCCCATTGCCGGGAGCGCTTATACTTATGCTTATACGACCCTCGGGGAGTTGGTGGCCTGGGTGATCGGCTGGGCCCTGATCATGGAATACGCACTCGGGGCAACCACGGTGTCCATTTCCTGGAGCGAATACCTTAATAAATTATTGGGGGGGCGAATACCATACGCGTGGTGCCATTCGCCCATGGAGCACGTCAACATCGTCTCGGGCGACGCCCTCCGGCAATTTCCCGCCGAGTTGGCCAATGGCGCAAAGAACGGGGTTTTAATGCTCAGCGACAGGCAATTAGGCGGTCTTACGCCGGACCTGCACGGACTCGTCCAGTCTTTCCATGGCATCATGAACATCCCCGCCCTGATCATCCTGCTGCTCATCAGCCTGCTGCTCATCAAGGGCACCGCGGAATCGGCCATGGTGAACGCCATCATCGTCATCCTGAAAGTATCCATTGTATTGGTTTTCATAGCTGTAGGCTGGCATTTCATCAACCCCGCCAACCACACGCCCTACGTCATTCCCGAGGGTACGCCCGGTCATGAAGGTTTCTTCAAGCACGGCATCCCCGGTATCCTGGGGGGAGCGAGTATCGTGTTCTTTGCCTTTATCGGTTTCGACGCGGTGTCGACGGCTGCCCAGGAAGCCAAAAACCCCAAAAAGGACATGCCCATCGGCATCCTGGGCTCGCTCGTGGTGTGTACGATCCTGTATATCCTGTTCTCCTATGTATTGACCGGTGTGGCGAATTGGAAAGAATTCGAGCTCCAGGGGAAAGAGGCCTCGGTCGCCTACGCCATCAATACTTATATGACGGGATACGGTTGGCTGGCAACAGCGGTTACCGTGGCGATCCTGGCGGGTTTCTCGTCCGTGATCCTGGTGATGCTGCTGGGGCAGTCCCGCGTATTCTACACCATGGCGGGCGACGGGCTGCTGCCCAAGGTATTCTGCGAGCTCCACCCGAAATTCCGGACGCCGTATAAGTCGAATATGATCCTGTTTGTCTTTGCGGGTCTGTTTGCCGCCTTCCTCCCGGAAAGCATAGCGGGGGACCTGACCTCCTTCGGGACTCTGTTCGCCTTCGTGCTCGTGAGCGCCGGCGTGTTGATCATGCGCCGGAACAACCCCGAAGTGGAGCGGCCGTTCCGCACTCCGCTGGTACCGCTGGTCCCCATCCTGGGCATCGTGATCTGCGGCGGAATGATCGTCGCCCTGGACCGCAACACACTCCTGGCCGCCTTTAGCTGGATGATCCTGGGGTTCTTCGTCTACTTCCTATACAGTAAAAAGCACAGTAAGCTGCAACAGGCCACCGGCGGTGAGGTCAAGACCAAGTCACCGGTACTCTGATGTCGCGGCAATATTTTAAAGGGCCCGATGGCTAATTTTTTAGCGTAGCCATCGGGCCCTTTTCCTACTTTTGCCACCACTTTAGAAAAGGAAAATTACTATGGGTCGCATATTTGAAGTCCGGAAAGCCACCATGTTTGCCCGCTGGGACAGGATGGCCAAGCAATTTACCCGAATCGGAAAGGAAATCGCCATCGCCGTAAAGGCCGGGGGCGGTGACCCGGCCACGAACCCCGCCCTGCGTCGTTGTATGCAGAACGCCAAGAGCGTCAACATGCCCAAGGACCGAGTGGAAGCCGCGATCAAACGCGCCATGGGGAAAGACTCGGAGAGCTACGACGAAATCCTGTATGAAGGCTATGCGCCGCATGGCGTGGCTATCCTGGTGGAAGCCGCTACCAATAATAATACCCGTACGGTCGCCAACCTCCGGAGCCATTTCACCAAGGGCGGCGGCGCCCTGGGCAACAGCGGCAGCGTGAGCTTCCAATTCAAGAAAATGGGTGTCTTCCGCCTTCACCCCGAAGGCATCAACATGGACGACATCGAACTGGAACTGATCGACTTCGGCCTGGAAGAACTCGGGGAAAGCACGGGCGAGAACGACGAACCGGTGCTGGTCCTCCGCTGCGCCTTCAACGACTTCGGCAAGTTGCAAAAAGGTCTGGAAGACAAGGGTATTACGCCCATCAGCGCGGAAAATGAATGGATACCCACCGTCACCGTCCCGGTGACCGACGCCCAGGCAGAGGAAGTCTCCAAGCTGATCGAAAAGCTGGAACAGGACGACGACGTCTCCAAGGTGTTTCACAACATGGCCTAGGCGCGGCGCAGTCGCTTACGATCCGCTGCCGTCGTGCGTCAGCGCGATGATCGTGCTGACCTTCGTGCCCCCGTCAAAAATCTTGACGAGCTTTTTGTGGCGGTCGTATATGGCCAGGTAAGGCACATACTGCGAACCGTAATGGCGGGAGAAAAAGAACTCGTAATCCCGGCCCATCGTGATATTGGGATAGTTGGCCAGCTTGTAATACGCCCAGAAATTCCGCATCTTATCGAACGGCAGGGCCGTGCACATCACGAACCGGACGTCTTTGAGTGAGTCCATGTTTTTCAGGATTTCCTCCGTTTGGTGCTGGCAGTGCTCGCAGTCGGGGCTGAAGTACATCAGTACGATGGGCTCGCCGGACGGAAGCTTGTCGGTATTGAAAATGGTCGTGCTGTCGACCTCCATGATGTTGAAGGGAGGGAGGGTTTTATCGGACATATAGGGTAGCTGGGCCTCCTCGGCCTGGCTTTGCTGGCTCTTCCCCGGCTGGGCGATGAGCAGGCCCAACGCCAGGAGGTATAGGATTTTCTTCATAGTGCAATTAACAAAAAAGGGCCGGGATTGGATAGGGGAGGACCGTTTTTTGTTTTGAACTGTTATATTTGCGGGCTAAATACCCTTTTTTTGTAAACTTTATTTATGGCAAATACTTCCGATATAAGGACGGGTTTGATTATTAAGCTTGACGGGGGGCTCTATTCCGTCGTCGAGTTCGGTCAGAACAAAACGGCCCGCGCGGCAGCCAAGGTGTGGGCAAAGCTCAAGGGTGTCGACAACGCACGGACGATCGAGCATACGTGGAACTCCGGGGACACCATCTTCCCGGTAAGGGTAGAAAAAAAGGCATTCCAATTCCTCTATAAGGACGATTCGGGGTATAACTTCATGGACAATGAAACGTTCGAGCAGATCGTCATGACAGAAACACTGGTGGACGCGCCCCAGTTCCTCCGCGACGGACAGGAAGTTGCCGTCCTCATTAACGGGGAAACCGAACAGCCCATGGGCGTGGAGCTCCCGGACAAAATCGTCATGAGGGTTACTTATGCGGAACCCGGGGTAAAGGGTGATACGGCTACCCGGACGCTGAAACCGGCGACCGTGGAGACCGGCGCCACGGTGATGGTGCCGTTGTTCGTGGACGAAGGGGAATTGATCCGCGTCAATACCAAGACAGGAGAGTATATCGAGCGTGTAAAAGAATAGCACCGCGGCTCTGTATAGGGCCTTCTAAACCCCAAAACAAAAAACCCATGGATTTCAAACAAATTCAGGAGCTCATTAAGATCATCAATAAATCCAATATTGGTGAGATCAGCGTAGAACAAAAGGACTTCAAGATAACGATCAAGCAGAAGGAAGACGTTGTACACACCGTGGTGGCCGCCCCCGCTCCCGCCCCGGTTTTGGCCGCTGCCCCGGCGCCGGTGGCTACCGCCCCTACCGTTGCTTCCGTCGTCGCACCGGCTGCCCCCAAGGCAGACAACCTCATCACCATCAAGAGCCCGATGATCGGCACGTTCTATCGCCGGTCGTCCCCCGACAAGCCCGCTTTCGCGGAAATCGGCGACGAGGTGAACCCGGGCAAGGTGGTATGCATCATCGAGGCCATGAAGCTGTTTAACGAGATCGAAAGCGAGGTCTCCGGAAAGATCGTCAAGGTTCTGGTCGAAGACGCCTCGCCCGTTGAATACGACCAACCGCTTTTCCTGGTCGAACCCTAATACCAAAAGATGTTTAAAAAAGTACTGATTGCCAATCGTGGAGAGATTGCGTTGCGGGTAATTCGGACGTGCAGGGAGATGGGTATCAAGACAGTGGCCGTTTACTCCACAGCGGATAAGGATAGCTTGCATGTGCGTTTTGCGGACGAAGCCGTTTGCATCGGGAAACCCGCCAGCGCCGATTCCTACCTGAATATCACCCGCCTGATGGCGGCCGCCGAAATCACCAATGCGGACGCGGTCCACCCCGGTTACGGGTTCCTGGCCGAAAACGCCCGTTTTGCCGAGATCTGTCTGGAGCACGGGATCAAGTTTATCGGGCCCACCCCCGCCATGATCCGGTCGATGGGCGACAAGATCACCGCCAAGGAAACCATGATCAAGGCCGGCGTACCCGTTATCCCGGGTAGCGAAGGCCTGCTGGACAGCGTGGAACAGGCCCGCTCGCTGGCCAAGGAAATGGGTTACCCCGTTATCATCAAGGCGACCGCCGGCGGCGGCGGTAAGGGGATGCGTGTGATCTGGGAAGACAGCGAGCTCGAAAGGGCTTACAATACCGCCAAGGCCGAGGCCCTGGCGTCCTTCAAGAACGACGGGATCTACATGGAGAAGTTCGTGGAAGAACCCCGGCACATCGAAATCCAGGTCGCCGGCGACCAATATGGCAAGGTTTGCCACCTCAGCGAACGCGATTGCTCGATCCAGCGCCGTCACCAGAAGCTGGTCGAAGAATCCCCTTCGCCCTTCATGACGCCCGACCTCCGGGAAAAAATGGGTGAAGCCGCCATCAAGGCAGCCTCCGCCATCAACTACGAGAGCGTTGGCACCATCGAGTTCCTGGTGGACAAGCACCGGAACTTCTACTTCATGGAAATGAACACGCGTATCCAGGTGGAGCACTGCGTGACCGAGGAAGTCATCAACTACGACCTCATCAAGGAACAGATCAAGATAGCCGCCGGCGTCCCCATCAGCGGCCGGAACTATATCCCCGAGATGCACGCCATCGAGTGCCGGATCAACGCGGAAGACCCGTACAACGACTTCCGCCCTTCCCCCGGGAAGATCACGGTCCTCCACCAACCCGGCGGCCACGGCGTCCGCGTCGATTCCCACATCTACGCCGGCTACGTGATCCCCCCCTTCTACGACTCCATGATCGGCAAG
Source organism: Dinghuibacter sp. (assembly GCF_035492835.1). Taxonomy (NCBI): domain Bacteria; kingdom Pseudomonadati; phylum Bacteroidota; class Chitinophagia; order Chitinophagales; family Chitinophagaceae; genus Dinghuibacter; species Dinghuibacter sp. The sequence continues at coordinate 328 of NZ_DATJIY010000052.1, read as the reverse complement.
ATCATCGCCGTCGCCCGCACCCGCGAAGAGGCCATCGACACCATGTCCCGCGCCCTCAGCGAGTACGTCATCGAAGGGGTCAAGACCACGATCCCGTTCCACCAGCAATTGATGCGCAACGAGGACTTCCGCAAGGGGAACTTCACCACGAAGTTCCTGGAGACGTTTGTGCTTCAATAAGTTACTGCGCCTCAGCGGTTTTCGGCCCCGCCCTCACCGTGTCCCCGCCCCGGCCCCGCCCCTGCGCCTAAACACGTCCGGGGGGTCTGAGGGGTCCACCCCACTTTTTTCCTCGTTTTCGCCAAACATTTGGCGAAAACGAGGAAAA
>NZ_DATJIY010000051.1:0-36065 GCF_035492835.1 Dinghuibacter sp. | reverse complement strand
ACCGGCGACGTATGTATCGACCGGCTTCCGGTATACGTCGACGGGGGTGGCGGTTTGAACGATGTCGCCTGCGCGCATCACCTTGATCTCGTCCGCCCACGGGAGCGTGTCCATGGGGTCGTGGGACACCATAAGCACCGTGAGGCCCAATTGCTCGCCGATGTCGCGGATCACCGCTTTGAGGACGCCCCTATGGATCAGGTCGAGGTTGGAGAAGGGTTCGTCCAGCAACAGCAGGCGCGGAGCGCCCACTAGGAGGCGGGCCAGGGCGATGCGTTGTTTTTCTCCGCCTGAGACCTGGTTGGTCCGACGCTGTAAAAAAGGAGTGATCCGGCAAACTTCGTAAATACGCCCGGCTTCCGCCTCCGACAGCTGAATGTTCATGCTCAGCAACTCCTCTACCCGGTAATTGTTACGAAGCTCGAAGTGTTGCGACAGGTACGCAATACCCGGGTGCCCGGCGATCAATTGCTCTTCGGGTCCCCGGACGCGCTTGTCCTGAAAACGAACGCGGCCCCCGGTCGGCTGGGTAAAGCCCGCGATGATCTTTAATAAGGTGCTTTTCCCGGAGCCCGATTCGCCTACGATGGCCAGGCGGCTGTGTTCGGGTTGGGTAAAGGTGATGCCTTTGAGCACTTCGGCGTCGCCTTCGGATTTACGGATATCCGTTACCGTCAAAAATTCCATGGGGGCAAAGATACGCGAGCGAGGCGCTTTTGGCCAAACGAGCCAAAATAGCTATGTTTAAGCGATGCAGAATTACAGCTTCATCCTCTTGATCCTGGGCGTGATGATCGGGCTTTCCGCGCTCGCGCAAAAAGCGCGGGTACCCATGCCCGTGATATTGATAACGGCGGGGATCGTGCTCGGGTTCATTCCTTCGGTGCCGAAGGCGCAGCTGGAGCCGGACGTGATATTCCTGCTGTTCCTGCCGCCGTTGCTTTTCGACGCGGCGTTCAATATCGAGGCCAAAGAATTCAGGGAGAATGTCAATACCATCGGCGCGCTGGCCATCTCATTGGTGTTCTTTACGACGGCGGGCATCGCGGTCGTGGCGCACTATATGATACCGGGGATGACGTGGCCGTTATCCTTCGTGCTGGGGGCGATCCTGTCGGCGACGGATGCGGTGTCAGCGCTGAGCATCACCAAGGGCCTTGGGCTGCCGCACCGGACGACGACCATCCTGGAGGGCGAAAGCCTGATCAACGACGCTTCATCGCTGGTTGCCTACAATTTTGCGGTGGGGGCGGTGACGGGGCTGGCATTCGTTTGGTGGCGGGCGGGTTTGAACTTCCTGCTGGTGGCGGGCGGCGGCGTGCTGGTGGGACTGGTCATGGCCAGGGTGCTGGAAGTGATCCTCAAACGGGTCAGGAATAACTACTCCGTTACCGTGAGCTTTATGTTGCTTACGCCCTTTATTACTTATGTCGTGGCGGAAGCCGTGCACGTATCCTGCATCATCGCGGTCGTCTACCTGGGGTTGCTCATCGCGCGTTTTGGCCACCAGGAGCTGCCGGGGAACCTTAAAGAGCAGGCGCGGTCCTTTTGGGAGATCATCGTGTTCCTCCTCAACGGTCTCATCTTTGTCCTGATCGGCTTACAATGCCCCTATGTGATGACGCAGATCACCCCGTCGCAAATCCTGCCCTACCTCGGCTACGCCGCGGTCATTACGATCGTCGCGCTGGCGCTCAGGATGTCGCGCGTTTTCCTGCAACAAGTCAACCTGGACAGGGCCTTTCGCAACCCCCATCCCCGTTCCAGACGCAAGGTCAGCGAAGGCGCGTTGCTCGACACCAAGACAAGTTTGATCATCGGCTGGTCGGGTATGCGCGGGATCGTTTCGCTCGCGATCGCCATCGGGCTGCCGTATACGCTCGACAACGGCCGGCCATTCCCCGAGCGCGGGGCGATCATATTCCTCTCCGTGGCGGTCGTGCTATTCACCATTTTCGGACAGGGGCTTTCGCTGCCATGGCTGATCCGGAAGCTCACCGGGCGGAAGTCCGCCGATTAAGAGGGGCCATTCACCTAGTAACCGATCCGGACAGTTAAACGACGGGCTAACTTAGTAGTCTGTTTAACCCTTATTATTTGTTTATGAGAAAGCAACTGGTCCTGGCGGCGCTGGCGAGCGCCTTTTTTACCCTCCACGCCTTCTCCCAGGGGAAAGTCAGGGGGTCGGTCAGGGGCGCCGTGGCCGACACAGCCGGCAAGCAAACCATGGAGGATGCAACCGTATCCCTTACCCCTTCGGAAGATACCACAGACGTACAGTTCGTGATCACCGACAAGCACGGGGCCTTCTCCTTCCACAACCTCAACCCCGGCAAATACCGGCTCCTGATCACCTTCGAGGGTTACATGCATGTGGCGCGGACCTTTACCGTCGGCAATACGAACAAAGACATCGACTACGGGACCTTATATATGCAGCGGATTACGGACAAGCTGCCGGACCTGGTGATCCAAAGCCCGCCCATGACGATCAAGAAGGACACCGTGGAATACAACGCCGACATGTTCGCCGTCAAACCCAACGCCGTGGCGGAAGACCAGCTCAAAAAGCTACCGGGCGTCCAGGTCGACGCCAGCGGCAACATCACGGCGCAAGGGGAAAAGGTGCAGCGCGTCATGGTCAACGGGAAACGTTTTTTTGGCGATGACCCGAAGCTGGCTACCCGCAACCTCCCGCCGGACATGATCGAAAAATACCAGGTCTTCGACGACCTCGACGATCAAAGCAAGTTCACCGGGATCGACGACGGCAACCGGATCAAGACCATCAATATCGTGACGAAGAAGGACCGGCGGAGGGGGTATTTCGGCCGCGCGATCGCGGGGGTGGGCACCGACGAAACCTACAACGAAAGCATCAATTTCCACCGATTCAACAACGACCAGCAGATTTCGATACTGGGCGAAGGCAACGACATCAACAAACAGAATTTCACCGTCCAGGACATCCTTGGCTCCTCGGGGAGCCGCCGGGGAAGCGGGGGCGGACCATCCGCGGCCACGAACCAAAGCGGGTCGGGTATCACGACGGTATGGGCCGGGGGCATTAACTACCGGGACAGCTGGACGCCAAAGATAGACGCCACGGGCAGCTATTTTTACAACTTCAACCACGTCTCCACCGCCGGCCAGAGCCTGACACAACGGTTCTTCGACCCAACGGACGACACGTCCAATATCACCAACGCGTCTTCATCCGCGATTTCCCGGACGACCAACCAGCGCGCCAACTTCAACCTGGAGGACCATATCGATTCGGCGGACGACCTGGTCTTCAGGCCAAACGTCGCCTTTCAGACGACAAACCCCAATTCCAATTCGACGTCCTCCACCGTGGACCAGAATGGGAACCCCGTCAACAACTCGGTCACCAGCGCACACGGTACCACCAGCGGGTTCAACATCAACGGGTCCAACCTGACCATACGGCATAAATTCGGGAAACCGCGGCGTACGCTGACCCTCGACATGACGGGAACGGTCAACGACAACCAGGGTACCGGCTATTACACCGCCAACAACCACTTCTACGCGCTGGACTCGATCCAGAACCTGAACCAGTTCTATAACGACACCCTCCGGTCGGTCACGCTCAGCCCTACCCTCTTGTATACCGAACCGGTTACCCGAACGTCGGTGATCGAGCTCGACTACAACCATACCTATACCCAAAACAAGGCGACCAACAACACCTATGACTACGACAGCGCCGCAAAGGGATACGCCAGCTTCGACAGCCTTTTTTCCAACTCCTATAAATTCCTGTCCAACTCGGACCGGCTCAGCCTGAACTACCGTATCTCCAAACCCCGATATGTGCTGAGCCTCGGTGGCGGGATGCAATACCTCCGATTCAACAGCCTCAATACAACCAAGGACATAGACGTGGCGCACAACTATATCAACCTTACACCCACGATCAATTTCTCGTATTCGTTTTCAAGCTACCAACGCCTCCGGTTCTACTACACGGGACGAACGGGGACGCCTTCGGCTTCGCAGCTCCAACCGCTGACTACGACGAGCAACGATATCAGCTATACGGTGGGAAACCCCAACCTAAAACCGCAGTTCACCCACAGCATACGGGCGCTCTATTCGTCCTTCAACCCCTCCAACCAGAACGTACTTTTTGCCACGGTCAACGCCAGCACCACCGTCAACGACATCCAAAGCGAAGTAGTGCCCAACGAAAAGGGCGGTCAGACATCGACCTATGTCAACCTGAACGGGACATATAACGTAGCAGGGTATTTCGACTACGGGTTTTCGCTCAAACGCCCCAAGTCGAACCTGAATTTCATCACCAACGTCAACTACGGCCAAAACCAGACGCTGGTGGACTCATCCGCCAAGGGAGGGACCTTCCAGCACGATTGGTCACGCACCACGGGTCTCTCCGAGGGGCTCACCTGGACGACCAACATCAAGAAGAACTTCGACATGAACCTGAGCGCGACGTCCACATATAACATCCTGCGCAACAGCTTGAAACCGACAGCGGACTTCGACTACTTCACAGAAAGCGTCGACGCTGAGGTCACCGCCTATACCAACAGCGGCTGGCTGATCGCCACCACATTCACCTACAACTACACCAACAACCATACGCCGGGCTACAACGCCAGCATACCGCTGATCAGCCCCAGCATCGCCAAGGAGCTGTTTAAGAAGAAGAACGGGGAAATCCGCCTGAGCATGTTCGACCTGCTCCACGAAAACACGGCCGTGAGCAAGTCGGTCTCGCTCAACCAGGTGTCGGAATCCAGGACGTCGACGCTGACCCAGTATGTGATGCTGACGTTCACCTACAACCTCAACAACTTCCCGGGGGGCCGGCAAAGGAATGGGCGTATGCCGGGTGTGTTCCCGCGTGGCGGTGGGGGCGGCCGCGGCGGCGGAGGCGGTTTTGGCGGCGGTGGCGGAGGCGGCCGCAGGGGCGGTTAACATTGGCGGCCGGGACGGCGCCGCGGAGCGGCTAGGTCGCGGGCAGCGTGATGATGAACCGGGCCCCCGCACCCTCTTCGCCTTCCGCGCGGATACTCCCGCCGTGGCGCTCCACGATCTTCCGGCACAGCGCCAGACCGAGCCCCGTACCTTCGTACGCGTCCTTCGAATTCAACCGGGAGAATGTCTTGAATATTTCCGAGGCGTAGGCTTGATTGAAGCCAATACCGTTGTCGCTCAAATTGATCGTTATCACGTCCGTTTTTTGCGCTTCGATGCGGATGCGGGGCGGTACGCCGTCCCTGGAGAACTTCAGCGCATTCGAGATCAGGTTGTAAAAAAGCTGGTAGATCAAAAAGGGCGTCCCGTCGAAGACCGGCAATGCCCCGTATTCGATCACGGCCTTCTTATCGGTAATGCTCACTTCCAGGTCGGCTTCGATATTCCCCAATACCTGTCGCAGGTCGACGGGCTTTACCGACAATTCGGCGCCTTCCAGGGACGAGTACAACAGGACGCCTTCGATCATCGCGGACATCCGCGCCGCGGCGGCGTCCATGCGGTTGAGGTAGAACAACGCCCGTTCCGGTAAGGCCTCCCGGAATTCCTCCCGCAGCCTGCCGCCAAAAACCAGCATCTTACGCACAGGTTCCTTCAGGTCGTGGCTGGCGACGTGCGCAAACTGCTGGAGGTCTTCGTTGGAGCGCTGCAGCTCCGCGGTCCGTTCACGGACGAGGGTTTCCAGCCGGCCGGCCAGGTCGCGGTATCGCTCTTCGCTGGCCTTGATGGCATTCCTGGCCAGTACCTGCTCGCTTACGTCGTAGGCGATACCCAGGAGTCCGATGATGTTGCCCAGCTCGTCGCGCCGGGGCTCGAAGGCAAAACGCGCATAGAGCGTTTCCAGGCGGCCGCCTTTCAAAAGCTGGACTGGAGTTTCGGGTGACATGTACCCTATCCCCGTCCGGTAAACGTGATCCGCTATGGCGTCAAAGCCCTGTTGTTTGGCTTCCGGGAGCAGGTCCCAGAGCGGCGTGCCCTGGGCGTCCTCGCGCTTCCGCCCCCAATAGCGAAGCATCGTGTCGTTGACCAGGTCGATCACCAACGAACGCCCCCCGTACACGGCGATCCCGACGGGCGTTTGCATGAACAACCGGTGCAGGTCACGCTCGGCCGCCTGGCGGGCGCGGGCGATGCGGATCGAGGCTTCCGCCTTTGCGAGCAGCTCCTTCCCGGAAAACGGCTTTACCAGGTAATCGTCTGCCCCGGACAGGAAGCCCTCCAGCCGGGCCTCTTCCCCTGCCCTGGCCGAAAGGAATACAAACGGGATGTTCCGGGTATCGTGGTCGCGGCGGGTTCGCTCCAGGAAGGCAAAACCGTCCACCCGTGGCATCATGATGTCGCTTAGGATCAGGTCGGGCTTTTCCCTTGCTACCGCTTCGTAACCCTCTTCCCCGTTGGTCGCCAGGATTACCCGGAAACGTCCCTGGAGTAAGCGGTAGATATAGTCCCGCATGTCGGCGTTGTCATCTACCACCACCACCAGTGGCAACGCTGCGGAGGTGTGTCCGTCCACGCGGTTCCCTGTGGCTATCCATTTCCCCGCCTCCTCCGTAAAGGCGGAGACCCTGCGGGTGTGCTGAAGACTTCCGCCCTCCCGGTTCGCCGCTCCGGTCTGGGGTATGAAAACGGTAAAGACGGAGCCCTTGCCGGGTATGCTCGTCACCCATATGTCCCCCTGGTGGAGCCTGATCAGCTCCCGGACGAGGGACAAGCCGATCCCGGTACCTTCCTGTGTCCTTCCCTGGATGTTCTCCACCCGGTGAAAGCGTTCGAATATTTTTCCGTGCTCAGACTCCGGGATGCCGATGCCGGTATCCGCCACCGATAGCTCCACGCCACCCGTTTTTGGCGCGAGCCGGACCTCCACCCTACCCTCCCGGGTGTACTTGAAGGCATTGGACAACAGGTTCAGGAGGATATTTTCCCACATGTCCACGTCGACCGCCACCTTATCCGGGAGCGGCGGACATTCCACGACGTATTCCAGCTGGGCCTTTTTCATGATCGGCTCGAAGGAAGAAGCTATATGCCGGGTAAGCTCCGCCAGGTCCACGCGCTCCATATCCACCTGCATCCGCTTGGCCTCGATCCGTGAAAAATCCAGGAGACTGTTGACCAGTTTTTGCAACCGCAAGGCGTTACGGTGGGCGATATCCAGCCGTTCTTTATTGGCGGGTGTGGTGCCGGCGTCGTGCAACGCGTCTTCGACGGGGCCCAGCAGGAGCGTCAGCGGCGTCCGGAACTCGTGGCTGATGTTGGAGAAAAAGATGGTCTTGGCCCTGTCGATTTCCGCCAGGGCCTCGGACCGTTTCCGTTCCTTTTCGTAGGCCAGCACATCATTGACCTCGACGGTCACCTGGTCGATAACCAGCTTGGCGAAGTTGATGAACGACTCGTCCTGCCGCCGGTGTGGGTTGAGCCCCGCGACCAGCATGGCCCGGGGGCATTCCTCCCCGGAAGGGGTGATGGGGGCGTACATCAGCTGTTCCGATTCGACTTCCCAGGGTCCCATCGGTATGCTGCCGGGGAATCGGTTGGGCATCAATATTACCTCCCTGGCCCAATAGGCATCCGACAGATCCCCCGGCGCCCCGAGGTCCGGCGTTTCGGGGAAAACGCCCGCGCCATCGCCGGCCACCAGCCGGGCTTCGGTACCCTCGATGCTATATACGATCACATACGGGAAGTCCCGGTCGTTCTTTTGCATGGTCGCGCGGGTGGACCGCAGGACCTCGTCAAGGCCGATGTTTTTCGTGTCGATGCTGCCCAGCAGCCGGAGCGTCTGCAGCTGTCGTTCCGCCAGGATGCGGGCGGTGTCGTCGGTATTGGCACAGATCATACCCGCGGTTCCGCCGTGGTCGCCCGGTATGGGTGTATAAGAAAACGTATAATAGGTCTCCTCCGGGTAGCCGTTGCGCTCCATCAACAACAGTTGAGACTCCACATAGGTCCCTTCGTCCCCCTGCATCGTTTGCCCGAGCATGGGGCCGATCTCGTGCCAGATTTCCTTCCATACCGCCGACGCGGGCTGGCCCAGCGCCCATGGGTGCTTTCCCGCGAGGATCGCCCGGTAGGGGTCGTTGTAGAGCTTGATCAGATCCTTGCCCCAGCCGATCCAGATCGGCTGTCGGGAGGTCAGCATGATACGCACGCAGGTCCTCAGGCTCTGGGGCCATTCGTTGAATGATCCCAGGGGCGTATTGGACCACTCAAAATCGCGGATCATTTTCCCCATTTCTCCACCGCCCGTGAGGTAGTCGGGCGTGGAACGTTCTTGCTGGACGATAAGATTCACGAGTGTTTATGGGTATTTTCGCTGGTGTGAGGTCAACAATTATACCTTATTTTCGTCCAATATGAAAATTGCCACCTATAATGTAAACGGCATTAACAGCCGTCTGCCGGTGCTCCTCCGCTGGCTGGAGCAAACGCGCCCGGACGTCGTTTGTATGCAGGAGCTCAAGGCGCCCCAGGAGAAGATACCCGAGCAGGCGATAGCCGACGCGGGATACCACGCCATCTGGCACGGGCAAAAGAGCTGGAACGGGGTCTCGATCCTGGCCAGGAGCGGGAAACCGGCGGAGATTTGCCGGGCGCTCCCGGGCGACCCGGAGGATGAGCACAGCCGGTATATAGAGGCCGACGTGGATGGGATCACGGTGGGCTGTCTGTACCTGCCCAACGGCAACCCCGCCCCCGGACCCAAATTCGATTATAAGCTGAAGTGGTTCGAGCGGTTCACCACCCACGCGGCCTCCCTGATGGCCTCGGGCAAACCGGTGGTGCTGACCGGGGACTATAATGTCATGCCCACCGAGCTGGACGTCTATAAACCCGAAAGCTGGGTGGACGACGCCCTCTTCCGCCCTGAAACCCGGGCGGCGTTCCAGAAGCTCGTGGCGCAGGGATGGACGGACGCGATCCGGAAGCTGCATCCCGATGAAAAGATCTATACCTTCTGGGATTATTTCCGCAATGCGTTTGGCCGGAACGCCGGGCTGCGCATCGACCACTTCCTCCTCAGCCCGTCGGTCGCGCCCCGTCTGAAGGCGGGCGGCGTGGACAAGGACGTGCGCGGTTGGGAAAAGTCGAGCGACCACGCGCCGGTGTGGATCGAGCTACGCTGACAGCTCTATATCGAATGCCGTCAGCAGACCGGCTACGCCCGGCCAGGAGAACCTGGCTTTTTTGACACGGTTACGCGTAGGGTCGATGGTATAATGAGTCGCGGTGCGGAGGTCAGCCTTTTCGAGCAGGGTGTTCTCGAAGTGGGCATCCCGGAGGTCGCAGTCGTCAAAGATGGCGCCGGTCAGGTCCGCGTCGGTAAAATCCACCTCGCGCAGCCGTGACTGACCGGCATAAAAAAAGTGGTTCTTTATCTTGTAAAAAGAGGAATTGTCCAGAACGCAATCCGTAAAGGACAGGGACATGCCAAAGGCGCTGCAGGTATCGAACCGGAGACCCAGCATCTTGCAACCTTTGAAGTGCACTTCCTGTAAAGAGGTGTTGGCAAGACCGGCAAGGCTTAGGTTGCAGTCCGTGAAACGGCAATTGATGAACCTGCTGCCCGCGAGGCTTGCGCCCGAAAAGTCGCAGTGATTAAACCGGCAGTCTTCGTATTCGCCCAGGGATAGGGCGGTCAGCCGGTCGAACGATTGCTCGTAAAACTCCTCCATGGCATAAAAATACGGTTATGAGAGCACTTGTACTCGAGGCATACAACACGCCGCACCGACTGAGCGATATATCCAAACCGAACCCGGGTAAGGGCGAGGTATTGGTGCGCATCCACGCCAGCGGTATCAATCCGCTGGACCTGAAGATAAAGTCGGGACAGGCGGCCCATGCCCGAAACCGGCTTCCCTCCATCCAGGGGCTCGACCTCTCGGGCGTGGTGGAAGCGGTCGGCGATGGCGTGGGCGCTTTCAAACCCGGCGACGAGGTCTATGGCATGACCGGCGGTATCGCCGGCATCCCGGGCTCGCTGGCCGAGTACGCCGCGGTAGACGCGGACCTGCTGTCGATAAAACCGGCGAACCTGAGCTTCCGGGAGTCCGCTGCGCTGCCCCTTTCGCTGATCACCGCCTGGGAAGGCCTGGTCGACCGGGCGAACGTTCGGGAGGGCCTGACCGTCCTCGTCCACGGGGGCGCGGGGGGCGTGGGGCACGTGGCCGTACAGCTGGCCAGGGCCAAGGGGGCGACGGTATACGCCACCGTATCCTCCAGGCATTTCGGGCTCCTGGAGTCCTATGGCGCCGTGCCCATCGACTATGCGGCGACGTCCCCGGACGCCTATACGAGCCTGTACACCGGCGGCCAGGGCTTCGACGTCGTCTACGACACCCTCGGGGGCGCGACCCTCGACACCTCCTTTACCATCGTCAGGCGTTACACCGGGCACGTGGTCAGCATCCTGGGCTGGGGCAGCCACAGCCTGGCGCCTCTTTCGTTCCGCGGCGCCACTTATTCGGGGGTATTCACGTTGTATCCCCTGATCTCGGGCGAAGGCCGGGCGCGCCACGGGGAAATCCTGCGACAGGCCGCGGGCTTGATCGAATCGGGGGCGATCCGGCCGCTGATGGATGGGAAGAGGTATACTTTGGAGACGGTGGGAGAGGCGTATGATGCCATGGAAAATCGCCGCGCGGAAGGCCGGGTGGTCGTCGAGATAGGTTGAATTGGCTCGCCGCCGTTTTTTAAAGACTAAACACTATGCGTCACCGCACCTTGCTGCTATGTCTCTTTGTTTCGCTGGGGGCGAGGGCCCAATGGACCATTACCGCTACCAGCCGCGACAACTACGACGCCCCGGCCCTGGCCAACGGGATGATCGGGATACTGCCGTCGGCCGTGCCCTTTCGCTGTCAGAAGGTCCTCCTGAACGGGGTATATGACCGGTATGGGACCTGGGGTGATAAGATCGCCAATATCGTACAGGGGATCAATTTTTTCAACCTCGGCGTCCTGGTCGATGGCGACTCGGTGAAGGACGGAGCGGACTGGTCGCAGGTTTTGAATATGAAGGAGGCCAGCCTCACCACGCACTTCGTGTACGCGGGGAAGCTGGACGTTACTTATACTTTATACGCCCTGCGGCAGCTGCCGTATAACGGGCTGATGACGGTGCGGTTCCAGGCGCTGAAGGACGCGGACGTCTCGGTGGCCAGCGTCTTTACCGGGTCGGCGTCGGCCAGGATCGTGCGCACCGGTTTTTCCATGATAGAAAAAATCCCCCTGGCGTGGGCCACGGCGGTATCCCCGACGGGGAAGGTGCAGCTTGCGGCGGCGTCCGGTTTTTCCTTTGCCGCCGATGAGCCTGCGGTTGGACCTGGGACGGATAGCAATGGGTGCAAATTTTCGGTGAGGCTGCGGGCGGGGCAGACGTTTTCATTTGCCGTGCACGCAGCTACCTGCTCGTCGGTGCACTTCCCGGACCCTTATAACGAATCCAAACGATTGATGCTGGCGTCGCGACTGCAGAACGTGGACTTGCTGGTAATGCGTCATCACGAGGCCTGGGGGCGGCTTTGGGAAAGCGACATCCAGCTGGAGGGCGACCCGCAGGCGCAGCGGGACATCCGTTACGCCTTGTTCAACCTATATTCCTTCGTGCGTGAAGGCACGGCCTATGGCCTGTCGCCGATGGGGCTGTCGGGCACGGGCTACAACGGTCACGTGTTCTGGGATTGCGAGACATGGATGTTCCCCGTGTTGCTCGTAATGCACCCCGACATCGCCCGCTCCCTGCTCGAATACCGGGTGCGACGCCTGGGCGCCGCGCGGCAGAACGCGCTCAGCAACGGCTACCAGGGCGCGATGTTCCCCTGGGAATCGGCCGACGACGGCACCGAAGAAACCCCGGTATGGGCGCTCACGGGCCCCTTCGAGCAACACATCAGCTCGGACATCGGTATGGCGTGCTGGAACTACTACCGGGTGACGCACGACCTCGCGTGGCTGCGTGAAAAAGGCTACCCGGTCATCAGGGGCGTGGCCGACTTCTGGTTGAGCCGGGTAGAAAAAAATGCCAAAGGCGAATATGACATCAACAACGTCGTTTGCGCGGACGAGTATGCGGAGAACGTGGACAACAACGCCTTTACGAACGGGGGCGCCATCGTCGTGCTCCGCGCCGCCGCCAGCGCCGCCCGGGCCCTGGGTGAAAGGCCCGATCCTCATTGGGAGACCGTGGCCGCGCATATCCCTATCCGTTATTTCGCGGACAGCGTGGTGCGCGAGCACGACACCTATACCGGCGTGACGATAAAACAAGCGGATGCCAACCTCCTGTTCTATCCCCTGGGCCTGTTGACATCCCCCCGGCTGGCGCGGCTCAACCTCGATTACTACGAGCCCCGCGTGGACAAGAAGGACGGCCCCGCGATGACGTACGGCATCTTCTCCATCATCCGCTCCCGGCTGGGCGAACCCGAAAGGGCGCTGGCGTATTTCAACCAGGCCTACAAACCCAACCTGCGGCCTCCCTTTGGCGTGATGGCGGAGACGCCCACGGAGAACAACCCTTATTTCGCCACGGGCGCGGGCGGGATGCTGCAGGCTGTGTTGTATGGCTTTGCCGGGCTGGATATCTCCGATAAAGGCGTCGTTCAATTGCCCACCCGCTTGCCCACCGCGTGGAAGCGCCTGACCGTTACGGTCGAGGGAAAGCGGTTTAGTGTATCGGCGTTACCTTCCAGGCGCCCTATTCTTCCAGGCGAATGATCGTGTAGGAGCGTCCCGGGAACACGCGTGGCAAGCCCCTCGAATAGATAGGGGTGTCGCCCTGTAGTGTTGTAACGGTGGTTTTGCCGGCGCGAAAATGTTGTATATCGATGGCCGCTGTAACAGGCGTCGTGCTTGTATTGACAACGTGGATCACCAGGGTGCGGCCATCCCGGCTGCGCGTGGCCGTGACGTCCATGCCGCTGTCGGTGCTGTCGGCGACCAGGAGCGGCTCGTGGTTCGCGGAGGCCATCTGCTGCGCGTAAAAGGGCGGCATGCCCCAGACGTGGGAGGGGGTGAAGAATATCTGGCCCTGGTCCCAGCCATTGTCGTTCTGACCCAGCGGCTGGAGGGCGTTGGCGGCGCAGGAGGTGAGGACGAAGTCACCATGGCGTCTTACGGCGTTGAGGGTGGTGGCGTGGCCGAGGGCGCGTGCGAGGTCGTGGTGGCCGCCGTTTTCTTCAAAAATGACGCACTTCAGGGTTGTCTTTGGGTTCCATTCGCGGAACAACCGTTGCATATCCGTTAGGTCCTTGTCTACTTTTTCACCGGCCTTCGGGTCGTCGGCGTCGGTGTGGAGGTCCCAGTAGGCGGCTTTGCCATCGATGGCGTGGAATACGCGTTCCATATTCGGGGAGGCGGGGCGCCACCAGGCGGCGCAGATTATTTTTATGTTTGGATTCTTCCTGTGAATCGCATCGGATAGAAGGTTGAAGCGTTCTGCATAGTGGTCGTAGTCTTTGGCGATGTCGCCCCATATCACTTCTTCGTTGCCGATTTCGATATAGTGGATGTCGTATTGCCTCAACGAGTCGACCATGCTGGCGATGTCGTCGGGGTCGTCCTCATCGTTGATGGCGAAGGCGGGCTCGAAACCCGCGGCCCTGCAGAACCGGACGAATTCGGTGATGCCAAAGCCGTTGGAAGAATAAGGGTACCAGTGTCCATTGTAAGGCGGCCGTTTGTCGCTGGGCCCGGTCATGTTTTTCCAGCGGTAGTCGGGGGCGTTCACCATCGAACCCCCGTAGCGGAGGAATCGGAGGCCCTCCTGTTGCATTTTTTCGGCGATGTCGCGTCTTAGGGGAAGTCCCTTGAAACGGTCGGGGGTCATCAGACAAGCCTGGTCGATCCAGACGCGGCCCCTTTTGAGGTATATCGCCAGACGGGCTTTCGGGTTGGTGGCGCGGGCGGTGATGGCGAATTCGTATCGCTTCCAGGATGGCGTGAGGTCCGTTATCGTAGCGGAACCGTAGGTCGTACGACCGTCTTCGAGGCGGATCGTTACGGGACCGTCGCCTTTGAGGTAGACGTACCCTTTATAGATTTTTCCTTTTATCACCGCGATGCCCCAGCGGTTCAAACCGCGATTGGCGATACCGGCGGGGCCGGTCATAGCCTGGGACTGGCGGCCGGTAAAGGCGGTCGTAGTGTCCACGAGGCACTGGCCGTTGATCGGGTCCCAGGCGCCGCTGACGTCCTTCCCGGGCTCTTCGAAGCTCTCGCCGTACAACAGCTGGCCGTACAGGCCCCCATATATTTCGTGGTTGACGTCTTCGATACAGGAGCCGTAGAGCGTCGCGGGGATCGTCCCACGGATGTCGGTGGCGTCCACGATAATCTTGGGGCGCTGTGCGCCGGCGAGCGCGAGGAGGAGCATCAATCGGTATAACATGGCGCCTAAACTAAGTGTATCACTCGTTTCTGCCGCGGTATTTATCAAAAAAGTACCAGAAGTGGGCAAAATCGTTCGCCACCGCCGGCTGGCCTTCGACCGGGGGCCGTCGCTGCGGGTTAGACGCTTTCGGCGGAATTTGTAAATTGGTCCATGCGCATTTTCCAGGAAAAGATCATCCCGCCGGATAACTTGCTGGTCGTCAAGAAAGAGACGTTCAAGTACAATGACTTTCCCTTGCACAGCCACCCGGAATTCGAATTGATCCTGATCATGGAAAGCGCCGGTCAGCGGATCGTCGGCGACAGTATAACCGAATACTATGGCATGGACCTGTGTCTTTTCGGGGCCGACCTCCCGCATACGTTTTACACCCAGGAAGCCGTCACGCAGGTTGTCGTGCAATTTCACGCCAGCTTTCTGGGGCCGGGTTTCTTTGACAAAAAACCGTTTCAGAAAATAAAACAACTCCTCGACCGCGCCGCCCGCGGGGTCTGTTTTACCGGTCTTACCCGGGAACGGCTGGCGGATCGTATCGCCGGCCTGCCGGACCAGCCACCGGCCGAGGCGGTCATCGAGATGCTGCAGGTACTGCACCGCCTATCGGTTTCGGAAGATTTTTTCCTGTTGTCGAGCCCCGGCTTTTCCCACCGGGCGCCCGTCGACGAATCCCCCAGGATGAGCCAGGTGTACCAATACATCCTGCAGAATTTCAAGGCCGACCTTACCCTCGACGACGTCGCCGCCGTCGCCTGTCTTTCCCCGTCGGCGTTTTGCCGTTATTTTAAAAAATTCACGCGCAAAACCCTCTCCGGGTTCCTCACCGACCTGCGCATCGGCCACGCCTGCCGCCTCCTCCAGGAAGGGCGGCTGGGTATTGCCCAGGTCAGCACCGAGGCAGGTTTTAATAACCTATCGTATTTCAACCGGAAATTCAAAGCGGTCAAGGGCGAAACACCCATGGAATACCAGCGCCATTTTACTTTCGGTAAACAGCTCTGAACGCCTGGGCGGACATCCCGGCGGCGCCGCGGAAAAAGCGGGAAAAATAGGCCGCGTCCTCGTAGCCCAGTTCCGCGGCCACCTCCTTAACCGAAAGATCGCTATGGTACAGCAGCCGTTTGGCCTCCACCAGTATCTCCTGTTTGATCCAGTGGCTGACGGGCAGACCGGTGACGGTTCGTATGGCTTCGTTCAGGTAGGACGGGGTGATGTGGAGCAGCCTGGCGTAGGCGGCGGGTGTTTTTAGCGTGCGGATGTTGTCGGTCATTTGTCGTTTGAATTGCCGGGATATCTCGACGGCGCGGCTCCGTGTCTTCGGGTTTTCGCCTTCCTCGTCGAACGCTTCGGCCGCTATCGCCAGGAAAGACCTGACCAGGGCATGGAGCACCCGCACCGACGTGCGGCCTTCCATGAGGCGCATCAGCTGGTTGCATTCGCTGCGCACCGCTACCGGTTGCTGCAGGGTCAGACGGCCTTCGAATACGCTCCTTTCTTCCGGTGGCACGAGGAAACGGTCCACGGCCAGGAACCACCCTTCGGCGTCGCGGGCCCTGATATGTTCGTGGACCTGGCCGGGCAGGACATAGTATAGCTGGCCCGCGCTTATTTTTATATCGTTGAGGTCGACGGACAGATACCCTTCGCCCTGGAGGAGATACAAGAAGATATAGTGATCGTCGCGGTGAACACCGAGCGCTTTGGCCTTCTCGTCAAAAGTCTCGGAGGGCAATAGCCGCTTGACCTGCATACCCAGGTTGGTCTTTTCCTGAAGGTGGTCGAGCGGTATTTTTTTCATTTTTCCAAATGTAGCAGTTTATCGGCGTTGGCATGGGCGATCTTTCTTTTCTGGTCGTCCGGGAGCGGGAGGTTGTTCAGGAAATCGACGCCCGTTTTCAGATCGCTGAACGGGTAGTCGATGGAAAAAAGGATGTTGTCCACGCCCATCGTGTCCAGCGTCAGCTGCAATGGCGGGAAGGTAAAGAAGCCGCTGGTCGTGATGTAGAGCTGCTCCCGGAAGGTTTGTTTCAGGCTCCTTTGTCGTTGGGGCGCGCGGTCGTTGGCGAACGCGCGGTTGGAGCGTTCGAGCATCATGGGCAGCATTTCGCCCATGTGACCGATGATCACCTTCAGACCGGGATGGCGGTCGAATATGCCGGCGACGTATAGCCGTAGCACCTGCACCGCGGTCTCTGCGTGCCAGCCCCAGCCGTAGCACGCCAGCGCCTGGTCTATACCGGGGTTGTCCGGCAGGCCGCCGTAGTAGATTTTTGCGACGTCGGGGTGCGGGATGCCGGGGTGTATGTATACAGGCACCTGCAGTTCTTCCGCTTTTGCCAGCAGCGGCTCATAGTCGGGATGATCCAGGAACTTATCCCCGGTCATTCCCCGGATCATCGCGCCCTTGAAGCCGTACTTTTTTACCACGCGCTCCAGCTCTCCGGCGGTGGCGGCCGGCGCTGTCATAGGCAGGTGGGCGAAGGCGGCAAACCGGTCCCCGTGACCGGCTATCTTTTCCGCTACCAGGTCGTTGTACTCCTTTGCAAAGGCGGGGCTTTGGTCGGGGCCCAACAGCTGCGCGCCCAGGCTGTCCACGGATAATACCTGCAGGGTGACGCCCTGCTCATCCATGGCTTTCAGCCGGTCGCCGGTGATGTCCGCGAGCTCGGGCTTTTGAAAGCTCATAGCCCCTTTGGGCAGACGGGCGGTCATCTCGGGGAGGGAGATGTGTTCTTCGAGGGTGACTATTCTCATGGGGCAAAGTTCCTTTCCCGCCCGTTGGGGAAGAAGGGCAAAATCGGGGTTTATGGCGGCGTTATCGCGGTTTTATGCGGATCGCCTGTCCGCCGCCGGAGGCCAGGTGGAGGGTCAGGACGTCGCCTGGTTGTACATATTGTGTTGTTTGCACGAGGGTGTTCGGGTTTTCTCCTTTCGCATCGGCGTATATCTCCGCTTCGTATCCGCCGGGTTGCAGGAAGTCGAGCCTGATGCTGATGGTACGCTCCGTCGAATTGTTGATCGCGCCTACATACCAGTCATTCCCTTTGCGGCGCGCGATACAGACGTACTGACTTACTTTGGCGGCGGGCACTTTCGTCTCATCCCAGCTGACGGGGACCTCGCGGATAAAGTCAAAACCCGGCTGGCCCAGATAGGCGTCGGGATAGTCGCAGACCATGCCCTGCTCGTTTTCCAGCACCACGTACATGGCGAGCATATGGCAACGCGTACCCAGGACCAGCGGGCGGGTATATTGGGCTTTGTATTGTTTGTCCGTGGCCGCACGGAAACCACCCAGGTGGTAGTCGGCGGGGCCCGCCAGCAACCGGGTGAACGGGATGCTGATGTCGTCGTCGGGGGTGATGGGGTCGTCCCATTTGTCGTTTTCGTAGTTCAACGTCCCCTCCCGGGTAAACTCGTTGGGATAGGTCCGGTTGAGCCCCGTCGGCTTGTAGGCTCCGTGGAACTGGATTTCCAGGTGGTGCGCCGCCGCCTTTTGGAGGATTTCGGTTTGGATGTTCACCATCTCCTGGTCGTCCCGGTTCATAAAGTCCACCATCATCCCTTTTATCCCCCATTGCTCGAACTGCGCAAAAGCCTTGTCCAGCTGGGCATACAGGGCCTGCCAGTGGACCCATACGCGGATACCGACGCCTTTGCTTTTCGCATAGTCACAGATCTGCTGCATGTCCAACCCGGGCACCGGGCGGGTGACGTCCGGGTGCGTATCCGGGTCCGGCGCATAGCCCGTCGCGTCGTTGGTATACCAGGCTCGGTTGGCGTACCCGATGACCGTATGATACTCCAGCCCCTGGCTGGCGCAAAAGTCGATGTAGTATTTGTTGAAGTCGAAATTGATCCCCGGGGCGAAGGTCGTGTCCGGGGAAATGTCGCCGTTCCACCAGTGGAAGTCGGTTTTGCCGGGCCTGATCCAGCTCGTATCTTTTATCCGGTTGGGCTCGTTGAGGCTGGTGATGATGTTGGACCCGATCAGCGCGCCCGGGTGGTCGGAGATGAGCAGGACCCGCCAGGGGCTTTGGTGCGGGAGGGTGGCCCTGACTTTTATAGCGGTGTCTCCTTTCGCGGGTTCCCCGGGGAGCGGGGTGAGCTGGCTCTCCAGGATGCCGTTGTGTTTTATGAGGGACATGCCGGCGTAGTCCGTCAGGGCGGCCTCGGTGATCGCCAGGTAGGCGCTGTCGCCGTATTGGAAGGTTACCGGCAGCTGGATCAGGGTGTCCTCCTTTATGTCGCTTACCTTTTCGGTGTGGTACCGCTGCTCGAATGAAGAGCCGTAGCCCGGGAGGAAGGAGACCAGGGCCGTTGGGTCGCCGCTCAGCCGGAATTCCGTTCTTTCGTCGGTCATCTCATACTTTGTCCAGCCTTTTTGTTCCGGCATGACATAGCGGAAGGCGAGACCGTCGTTGAAGGCTCTGACCTCGAGGTTTATGGTGTGGGCGCTTGTCAACGGGAGGGTTAGTTGGTTGTATTGGTCGTGGACCTTGCCGGTTTTGCCGACGACGAGGGTGTAATCGTCGGTTCCGGTGGTGTAGGTTGGCCGGCCGGGTTTAGTTGTTTTATCTACCAGCAAGCTCTGGTCCTTGAAATAAAGGTTCAGTTTTGAGGCGTCGACCAGGGGTTTTCCCTTATAGGTAACCGTGTACCCGGTTTGGGGGCTGAAGGTGAAAACGATCTTTCCGTCGGGAGAGGCCAGACGGAGGGGCTTTGGGGCGGGGAGGAGGGCGGCAAGGAGCAGCAAGCGTATCATAGGAAGGGAATTTAGGGTAAATTGAACTATTAAGCTTTTCCAAATAGTTCGTTTTTGGGTCCAGCCGAGTAAGAATCCAACTATTTGTTTTTTTCAAATAGTTCAAATATATTGATTATCAATTATTTAATATGAGCGACGGGAAAGGGGAAATCGTCATATACCAAATGCCGGACGGCCAGGCACAGCTGGAAGTAAAAATGGAAGGAGAAAGCCTCTGGCTCTCCCAAAAAATGATGGCTGAATTGTTTGACAAGGACATAGCCACCGTCAACATCCACATTAATAATATTTATAATGAAGGAGAACTCGGTGAGGAGTCAACCACCGAGGTCTTTTCGGTAGTTCAACAGGAGGGTAACCGCAAAGTCAACCGGAAGACAAAATTCTATAACCTCGACGTCATCCTGTCTGTCGGCTACAGAGTCAGTTCCAAACGGGGGACGGCATTTCGTATATGGGCTAACAAGGTACTGAAGGACCACCTGGTCAAAGGCTATAGCCTCAATGAGAAAAAACTGAAAGAAAAAACCGAGCAATTCGAAGAACTGAAAGAAACGGTAAAATTCCTTGGGCAACTGGTCGAAAACAATCCATTGATTTCGGACGAGGCACGGGGCCTTTTCAATGTTGTCACCGACTATGCCTACGCACTCGACATCCTCGACAAGTACGACCACCAGGTCCTGGAGATCGAGGGCACTTCTACCCGGGGTCTTTTTACCATCACTTATCCCTCCGCGATGGAGGCGATCCGGGGGCTGAAGGACAAATTCGGCGGAAGCGCGCTGTTCGGGAACGAGAAGGACGAATCCTTCCGCGGGTCGCTGGCGGCCATCTACCAGACCTTCGACGGGCACGAGCTGTACCCGAGCGTCGAGGAAAAGGCGGCCAACCTGTTGTACTTCGTTATCAAAAACCACTCGTTTTCCGACGGGAATAAACGGATCGCGGCCTTCCTGTTTGTCTGGTTCCTGGAGAAGAACCACCTCCTCTATCGTCCGAACGGCACCAAAAAGATCGGCGACAACGCGCTCGTAGCGCTGACGCTGATGATCGCGGAAAGCAAGCCGGAGGAGAAGGAGATGATGACGAGGGTGGTCGTTAGTTTGATCAATACGCGGAACTAATTTTCAGGTCTTGCCTATTGCTACCGTGACCGGCTCAGCCGCTCGTACAGCTGGTCGACGCGTTCGTTGCGCAGGCGGTTTTCCTCGTCCAGGGCGGAGGGGTAGAGGAGGTCGCGGTTTAGCCGGATAAATTCCTGGTCCAGGCGGGGCTGCTCCTTTCGGAGGGCGTCAAGATGGGTGATGGCGTCCGTTACCGCGATCGTTCCGTCGTTCAGGGAGGTTTGGATAACCATGAATTCGAGGTAGAAGACGCGGATGTCCGCCATCAGGCGGTAGTGGGCGAATTCGTCGGTGTTGGCCGCGGGGTTTAGGGCGTGCAGGATATGGGCGGCGGCGCGGGCGCTGTCCAGCAAGGCCCGGGCATTGGAGGCCTGGGCCTTATACGGGGCGGTGAAAAGCGCCTGTTGCAGCAGGCCGGCGTCGCGGCTGTCGAGGCCATACCGGTCGTGTGCGTATCGGGCGATAAAACGGGTGACGTCGAGCGGCTGCGGGTCGGCTACCGCTTGCTCAAAAGCCTGTATGAGCATGTCGAACCCGCCGACGGGATAGACATGGCGGATTGCGGAGAGCTCCAGCAGCGCGTTCTCGGAGTCGTATACCGACGAATAGGCGCCGGAGGTCGACCAGCTGGTCATGACGATGCCTTTGTATCCCACCGACCGGCAAAAGGGGATGAAGTCGCGGATGTTGTCGAAGTGCTTTTGCCAGCAGGTGAGGTAGTAGTTGTCGGGGTCACTCCGGATGGCGGGGGCGCCCCATATCTCGTAGCCGCTGCCGACGAGCTTCAGATGGTTGCCGAACCGGTCGGCGGGCCAGCCGTAGTTCCAGTCGATGAAGACGGTCTGGCGGGGAAGGAGGTGGATGTACTCCGGGTACTTCAACGCTATATCCGCCCAGAGTACGGGGCGTTTGCCCAGCCCGACGACGATGTCACACAGCATCTTGATGTGGTCGAAATAGAGCCGGCTGAGGCCGGCTTCGGCCGCGCGTTTCTTACATTTTTCGCAATGGCCCAGCAGATAGGTTTCGTCTCCGCCGATATGGATGTAGGGACCGGGATGCGTGGACGCAAGGTCGGTATAGAGCCGGGTAAATAATGCCCGGTTGCCTTCCGTTTCGCTCGGGCAAACCTGGGAAAGGTCCTTTTCATCCTCGCGGAGCGCCTTGTACTTGTCGTGCCGGAGGATGTATTCGACGTGTCCAAAGCTTTGCTGGAGGGGGACGACGGTAATTCCCAGCGACCGGCAAAACTGGACGAAACCGGCGATCTCGTCCCGCGTATAGGCATAACGGTTGGCGATCAGGGGGTCCTGCCGGTAGGGATAGGTGCCCTCCCACTCTACGATCAGGGTATTGATGCCGTTATGGCTCAACTGTTCGGCAAACTGCCGGAGCGCCGGCATCTTCATGACCTGGATACGCAGGTCGAGGTGGAAGCCGCGGATGGCGAAGGGCTCCGCCGTGTCAGCGGCAGCGGCCATCAAAGCCAGCGCCATATACCCCACCGCCAAAAGGAAAGTCTTCATATGCTGTCGTTGTCTACGAAAAGGATCGCGTCCGGGTGCGTGCGCAGTATCGTCGAGGGTACGTTTTCGGATATGGGCGCGTGTAATGTGTCGGCAACCGCCCGCCGCTTCCGGATGCCCGGCACGACACAGGAAATAAACCGGGCCTGTACCAACGCGGGGATGGTCAGGGTGATCGCCATCTCCGGCACGTCGTCGAGGCGTGCAAAACAACCGTCGTTCACCTGTTGCTGCCGGCAGACGTCGTCCAGCGACACGATCTTTACCCATGCCGGGTCGCGAAAATCGGCCACCGGGGGATCGTTGAAGGCGATGTGCGCGTTTTCTCCAATGCCCATGCATACCAGGTCGGGGGGATGGGACCGCAACAACGCGGCATAACGCGCGCACTCGGCTCCCGGGTCCAGGGCCTGGGAATCGATATAAAAGACAGACCTGAAGGCCGCCTTGTCAAAGAGCTTGCCTTTCAGGAAGTTTCCAAACAGCTGGGGCGCGGCGGATGCGAGACCGACGTATTCATCCATATGGAAACCGTTGATCCGGGGCCAGTCGATCGAGCCGTCGGTTGTAAGCGCCGCCAGGAAGTCGTTTTGCGAAGGCGCCGCGGCGAAAATGACGTTGGCGGTGGGCTGCCCTGACAATACCTCGCGTAACCACGCGGCTACCTGCGCGGCGGCGGCGGCGCCCATGGCTTCACGGGTTTCGCTTTTTACTATGTTAAGCATTCGCGTCGTAGATTATGCGTCCGCCGATGATGGTATATCGGATGTCGATGTTTTCGTCAAAAATCACCAGGTCGGCGTCGCTGCCCGGTCGTATACGTCCCTTGTCTACCCCCATGATCTCCGCCGGGGTCGCGGTGATCATCCGAACGGCGTCCATGAGGGGAATCCCGGCTTCCTGTATAACGGTCCTGACCAACCGGTCGGCAGTGGCGACGCTTCCGGCAAAAGCGCTGCGATCCGGTAACCAGGCGACGCCGTCGGCGACCACGACTTTTGTACCGTCGTCCCGCCGGCCCAGCACCGTTTCACCGGGAGGTAAACCCGCACCCCGCATCGCATCCGTGACCAGCGCGGTCCGCCGCGGCCCCTTGATTTTATAGACCAGCCGTAGCAAGGGCGGCGGAACGTGAATGCCGTCGGCGATCACTTCGACCGTCATATCGTCGATCAGGTATCCGCTCTCGATAACCCCGGCGTAACGATAACCATTCCGCCGCATGATCCCGCTCATGGCGGAGTAGAAATGGGTCATATGGGTGTATCCCGACTCGAAGGCCTTTACTACCTCTTCGTAGGTCGCATCCGTGTGGGCGATGGACGGGATGATCCCCTTGCCTTTTAGCAACCGGCCCAATTCCAGCGCGCCCGGCATCTCCGGGGCGATACTCCACCGGACGATCTTATCCGAGTGTTCGAGGATGGCGCGGTATTCCTTTTCATCCGGCGGTTTTATATACCGGGGGTCCTGCGCTCCTTTTTGGGTCATCGCGAAATAGGGGCCTTCGATGTGGACGCCGAGGAATTGCGCACCGTCCCTGTTTAGCGGCGCGGCGCGGTTGTATGTCGTCAGGGTGTCCAGCAGCGCTTGTTGTCCCGAGCTGAGGGTGGTCGGCGTCATCGCCGTGGTGCCGTGACGCGCGTGGAAGCGGGCGATCCCGAGAAAACCCTCCACGTCGTTGTCCATAAAGTCGTGCCCCGCGCCACCGTGGACGTGGAGGTCGATAAAACCAGGGGACACGTAGCAGCCCCGGGCGTCGATCGTTGCGCCATCCACCCGGCCCTGTGTTACCGCCTTTATCCTGCCATCCACGACAATGACGGAGCCGTTGTCGATGAGCTCGTCGGGGGTGATGATCCGGGCGTTGACTATGGTTTGGCGGCGATCGTCCATGGGCTATCAAATCTACGTCGTCTTTTTAATTTTCAAATTCCGATAGGCGGCCGGCTTTGACATTTCGTCAAATTTTGAAATATTGACGAAAAATATGTACTTTTGTGGGGTGTCTCTCCCTCCCCAAGAAGAACAGGCAGAAATCCTACAGGCCGTCCTGCGCCTCTACCGCCAGTTTGGCCCGGATAAAGTGGCCATGGACGATATAGCAAAGGCTACCGGCCGTAGCAGGACCTCGCTCTATTATTATTATAAGAACCGGGACGAGGTTTTCAGGGCGGCCATCGACGCCATTGTCCTGGATATCGCCAAGGACCTCCGGAAAGCCGTCGCCGACGTCCAACCCCTGGAGGAAAAGGTCTTCACTTTCTGCGTGGCCAAGCTCCGGATCTCCCGGGAATGGAAGTTGATCCTGAATTCGATGTGGGCCACCATGGAATCTAAAGAGCGGTTGGGGCACCTGAAGACGACCGAGGGGCTTCACCGCAAGCTCGTCCACCAGGAAAGCCTCGTCCTCAAGGAAATCCTGGCGGCCGCGGCGGAGAAAAAAGAAATAAGGGTCCTGAGCGATGAAGAAACAGACAACTGGGTCTTTGTCATCACCAGCGGCATCCGCGGCATCCGGAACGAGCTGCCCGATCAAAACCTTACCCAGGCCGTCAAGGCTTCAATACGCGTATTGAGCGACATGGCCACCAAGTGGTTGAAGAAATAGAGAAATGAATAAGATTAGCGATATACAAATGTTCAGGGCCTTTCGGAGCCGGAACTACTCCCTTTATTTTGCAGGCCGGTCCGTTTCCCAATTCGGCACCTGGATGCAGCGGATAGCCGTTATCTGGCTGGTGTATTCGATCACCAATTCCCTATGGTGGTCCGGGGTAACGGCTTTTGCCGAGCAATTCCCGTCATTCCTGGTGTCCATCCCCGGCGGTATCATAGCCGACCGGTTCAACCGGTACACCGTCATCAAGGTTACACAGGTCGCGTCGATGGCGCAGTCCGTTTTGCTGGCGCTGCTGGTGCTCACCGGTCACGACCCGATGTGGGCCATCCTGACGCTGAGCGTCGTGCTGGGTATCATCAACGCGATCGACATCCCCGCGCGGCAGACCCTCCTGCACGAGGTCGTGGCGGAACCTTCGGACCTGCCGAATGCCCTGGCCCTGACTACGGCCACGGCGAGCCTTGCCCAGCTGCTGGGGCCATCGCTTTCCGGTTTCGTCCTCAACGCATGGGGCGCCGCCGTTTGTTTCCTGATCAATGCGGCGAGTTTTGGCGGGGTATTCCTTTCGGTCGTTCTTATGAAAGTTCCTCCCCCGACCGTTAAAAGGTCGGATAAAAAGGTCTGGACGGAATTTACCGAAGGCTTCATGTATGTAGTAAAGACACGGAACCTGGCGACTGTTATATTGATGCTCTCGATCGTCAGCCTGCTCGTTTTACCCTATAGCATCGTCCTTCCGGAGTATGCCAAGGTGGTGTTCAAAGGCAACGCGTCCACCTTTGGGTATATAAACAGCTTTGTCGGAATCGGCGGGGTTGCCGGCACCATCTTCCTGGCGACGCGGAAGCCAGGCACGGACATGCGGAAAATACTCCTGGTCAGCATACTGCTCCTCGGCGCGGCCCTGGTCGGTTTTTCCCGGACAACAAACTTCCCGCTGGCGATGTTCTTTGGCGCCGTGGCAGGCTTTGGCGCGATTGCGCAGTACACGATCTCCAACATCCTCATCCAGTCCGAATCGGATCCCAAGATGCGTGGCCGGGCGATCGGCGTCCTGTTCATGGCCATCTTTGGCATGATGCCGCTGGGCGCCCTGCTGATCGGCGCCGTATCGTCGAAGTTCGGCGCGCCGGTAACGGTGTTGTGCGAAGGCGTCGCCTCGCTGGTCGTGCTGGCCGTATTTTTCAGGCGGTTGACCGTTGCCGGCGCCGCGCCTACGCGTGCAGAAGTCGAGGAAGCCATCGAAGAAACCGTCGCATAAACCTCTACATATGGAATGGTACAACTATGTCGCTGCCTTTTTTTCCGGCGCTTTTCTGGCCAACTTCGTCCCGCATTTCGTCGCGGGGATCCAGGGAAACACTTTTCCCTCGCCTTTTTCCAAACCGCGGGGCATAGGTCCTTCGTCACCCACGGTTAACGTGATCTGGGGGATCGTCAACCTGGCCGCCGGGTGCCTGTTGTTCAAATCGGGGCACGTGGGCGGCGGAGACTGGTGCGCGGTTATCGCGTTTTTTGCGGGGCTGGCGTTGTTGAGCGTGATGATGAGCAGGCATTTTCAGAAGAAGCAGTTGTAAGAAGGCCCCCCGGCGTGTTACCCCAGGTAATCCGGGGGGAAAACCTTCTGCCCGTATTTTTCTGCGATAGACAGCAACCGTTTCATGGCCTCACCGTCCAGCGCCGGAGGAGGTAGAAAAGCACCGATGTCAACAGGTCGGACCGGGACTACGGAGACATTCCGGCCTTCCTGCGGCCCGGTTATACCGGGCGGGGTTTTTGTGCTTTCCATGGTATATGTGTTTTAATGGTTTATTGCAGCGATGCCAATGTTGCTAAAGCGCACGGTCCCGTGCTTGACGAAAAAGCCGAGGACGGCGCCCTTCCTTTCGTAGAGGCGGTTGACGATACAACGTTTGGAGGCGATGCAAACGTCGATGATATCGCCTTTCATCACGATCTGGACGTGTATCTTATTATGCAGGCCTTCGACGGCGTCGATGTGCGTTTCCGCCAGCGATACTTCCCGGTTGTCGGGGGTGAAGGCCAGACGATAGGCGTCCCTGCCTTTGTCCCCGCCCCGCAAGAAACAGCCAAAGGACTCGACCGGGCCGCTGGCTTCGGCGTCGAAACCGATTACCGCGTCTGTCGGGACGTCATAGAGGAAAAAGGCGTCCTGGCCGTCGGGCGCGTGAATGGTCTGGTCGTGAGGGCGTGTCGCCGGGCCGGTGGGTTCGGCGACCTCTTTCGGGAAAGAGGTGCTGAGCGTGCCGTCGCTTTCCTGGGAGAGCTCCCTCAGCACGATATTACCGCCAAAAACCTCGCCTTGATCGTCCCGCATATCGCGCCGGCTGGGTATCCACCCGGCCTCGATCCGCCGGCCACCGGTGAAAGCCGCCGTTTTCGCGACGTTGACCCAGTCCTCGTTGAGGGCCTGGTACCGCGGGTACTCCCAGGGGCCATAGGGATGCCGCGACTTCAGGTAAAACGTATTGCCGCCGCGACCATAGACCAGATAATACCAGCCATTCCATAGGAAATAGTCCGGGCACTCGGGGACGTCGCTTTGGCCGTAGATGAGCGGAGACCGGACGGACCATTGTGTCAGGTCTTTGGAAACGAGGTGCACGAGCGCCCCGTCGTCGGGCGTCGGTGCGTTTTCCTGGCCCGAC
The DNA here is from genome assembly GCF_035492835.1 of Dinghuibacter sp. Taxonomy (NCBI): domain Bacteria; kingdom Pseudomonadati; phylum Bacteroidota; class Chitinophagia; order Chitinophagales; family Chitinophagaceae; genus Dinghuibacter; species Dinghuibacter sp. The sequence goes on along the minus strand of NZ_DATJIY010000051.1, from coordinate 8,930 downwards.
GCAACGAACAAATGGAAGGTGCCGTCCGGGTCCACTACGACCTTGGGATCGCGGAAGTTCCGTTTGCTGTAGCCGGGCGCGGAGGTATAGAAGGGATTGGGTTTTTGCTTTGCGAAATGGATACCGTCGTCGCTGATGGCGTAGCTCAGCTGTTCGTTGACCTTACCCGAGCTATCGATCAGGCGCGTCGCATAAAACGCATAGAATTTCCCGGCGTGGTATGCCACCGAACCCGTGCAGATCGACTTTTCCCACGCCTCGTCGATACCCAGGACGACGGGGTATTGTTTCCACGTCTTCAAGTCGGAGGACACGCTCAGGGCCCACTGGTGCCCTCCCAGGCCGCCCAGGGCCTTATGGTGGGCGGAGTCCAGCAGCCAGTAGAGGTAGTATTGGCCGTCATGATAGAAGGGAATACAGTCGCCTACGAAGAGGTTGCCCTTGGGTTTGAAATAGTCGATGTTGCCCGTGGATTGGATCGAGGGGTCGTAGTGGACGCTCAGCTGGGCGCTGGCGAAGGTTGACGCTGCCGGCGCCAGTAGCAGTAAGAGAACGGTTTTCCGCATAACCTAAGGTAACGAAAAGGCGTTAACTGGCGGATAACGCCCTGCTAACAACCGCCTAACCCCTGGAAATGGCTATTCGGCGTAGTATTGTGTGGAATCCATTACCGTAGTTTTATGATCACGATCGCAACCATATTCGGCTCTTTCTGCCTCCTGTCGGCGGGCATTCAATTCGTCTTTATCGGGCTTCGCCGCCGGCCGACGCTTATCGACGAGCCGGTCGTAGCAGAACTAGGCCTTCGAGAGCCTGCGACGCAATGGGATGTCGTACAGAACCATTACAGCATAAGCGAGCGTCACCTGGAACGCAATGGCGCCAAAAACGATAAGGAAGAGGCTTACCGGGGCTAGCCGGTGGCTACCCAGGTAGTCGCCGAAAATCCAGATGACCCAGTAGTGGGTCATGTAGAGCGGGTAGGATATTCTCCCGGAAAACACACAGAGACTTCGTATGCGGCGAGATGGCGTTGCTCCCGCGCCAATAATGATCAGCGCCGGAAAATATATCAATACGATCAAGGACTCCGTAAACAGGTTCCATTTCCCGAATGGCGACACGAGCGCGAGCACCAGCAGCGCGGCCAGGGGCAAAAAGCCCATCCGGTTCCTGACCATCCATCCGCAGCGGTAAATAAGCAGCCCCGCCATAAAAGAATAGGAAACGCGCGCCAGACCGTCCCAAAAGGTCGGGCCGCTCCAGCCCCCCAATAACGAGTCCTCCTTGTAAATTACATAGACTATTCCGGCGGCAGCCACGACGACCAGTATGGTCAGATAACGGCGGTTGATCCGGCAGAGGACAAGTGCATACGCGATATTGGCCACGTACTCCCAGAACAACGACCAGGCGGGCGCGTTGAAGCTAAAAAGATTGTAGGCCCGCTCGTGCATCACCGGAAAGGGTATCATCAGCAGCGAGCACGCGAATATTTCGGCGACACGGAGCGCACCTAACGGCTCCGAATGACTGAAAAGAAAACCCACCAACCCCAGGACCGAGCCCGCGATCACCAGGGGGTGCAGCCGGATAAGCCTCGACCGGAAGAATTCCCGCAGCCCCAGTTTCCCGATGCGGTCGTCATAGGCGTAGGCAATGACAAACCCCGACAGGCAGAAAAAGAAATCCACGGCAAGGAAACCGTGACCGATAAAGCTTTTGCTGTAATCCGGCTCGACGAACTCCATGAAGTGGAAAATGACTACGGCCAGCGCTGCCACGCCGCGCAGTCCGTCAAGTACTTCGAAATGCTTCCTTTGAAGATGGGACATTCATGAAAATACGCTAAGTTTAGCGGATGAATCCGGCAAACACGAACCGCGCCTCCACGAGCCGCATACTGCTGGCCAGCCTGGCGGGCACGACCATCGAATTTTTTGATTTTTATATCTATGCCACCGCCGCGGTGCTGGTTTTCCCCAAATTGTTTTTCCCGGCCGCGGACCCCACTTCCGCCACCTTGCAATCCTTGGCCACCTTTGCCCTGGCATTTTTTGCCAGACCGCTGGGCGCGGCAATATTCGGGCATTTTGGTGACCGGAAGGGCCGGAAGGCCACCCTGGTCGCGGCGTTGATGACGATGGGTCCATCTACCGTCGCCATCGGCCTTCTGCCGACCTACCAAACCATTGGCGTGGCGGCGCCGATCCTGCTGGCGTTGTTCCGTTTTGGCCAAGGCCTGGGGCTTGGGGGAGAATGGGGCGGCGCCGTCCTGCTGGCAACGGAAAACGCGCCGGCGGGCAAGAAAGCATGGTATGGCATGTTTCCCCAGCTGGGTGCGCCTATCGGCTTTATCCTTTCCAGCGGCACCTTCCTCATCCTCGACAAGGTCCTCAGCGACCGGCAATTTTTTGATTACGGCTGGCGCATACCTTTTATCGCCAGCGCCATACTCGTTTGGGTAGGGCTTTATGTCCGTTTGAAGCTGACCGAAACACCGGACTTTCTAAAGGTCATGGAAAAAAACGAGCGTGTAAAGGTTCCCGTGGCCGACGTTTTTGTCAAACACACCCGCGCGATCGTATTGGGCACGGCGGCGGCCATCACCACTTTTCTCCTGTTCTATCTCATGACGGTGTTTACGCTCAGCTGGGGCACTTCGGCGCTGCACTACGCAAAAGGCAGCTTCCTGATCGCGCAGATGATTTCCATGCTTTTCTTCGGGATCGGTATCCCCCTGTCGGCGCTGCTGGCCGACAAGCACGGCAGGGGCAGCATATTGATGCTGGCGACCGCGGGCATCTTTATTTTTGGCCTGTCCTTCGCTCCCTTCTTCAGCACCGGCAGCCTTTTTGTCACCGGCGTTTTCCTGTCCGTGGGGATGTTTCTCATGGGGCTGACCTATGGGCCGTTGGGAACGGCGCTGGCCGAGATATTTCCGGCAGCCGTCCGGTATACCGGCTCGTCGCTGGCATTTACGCTGGCGGGTATCCTGGGGGCGTCGCTGACCCCCTACCTGGCCACCACGCTGGCCAAAAGCTATGGACTGCCCGCCGTGGGGTATTATTTGTGTATCGCGGCGGTCATAACCTTTGCGGCGATCGCCGCGGCAAGGTCTTCGATGAAGGGAGACTAAAAGAGAAGCCGCTGATGACAGCGGCTTCTCCGGTTCCTTATTTTAATTCTCTATAGGCGAATTTTTGTCCGCCTAAAGACGCCTCCAGCATCAGACCGGTTTTTTCCTGCGAAAAAACGACTACGCTGTTCCGATAGTTCGCATCGGAGGACGCGCCCGCCTTAGCGGCAATGGCCGAAGCCTGACCGCTGAATTCAATTTTGTTTTTCATAAAGCGATCCAGGGCTTCTTTGTTTTCAAAGAAAATGATTTCCCGGTAGGCTTGGCCGCCCGCCTGCGCACCTACGGTTACCTGTGTCATCTGCGCGGTGCCGACCGGCATCCCTTTATGGTACACCGCTCCTTTACCCGCGGCTCCGCCCAAGCCCGCGGCGCCTTTGCCTACGTTGGGAAATATCACGTAGCCGGCGGAGCTCTTTATCAGATTCTTCATAGAAGGATCGGCCTTTAAAAACGAAGCTTTGGCTTCTTTGCTGTCCCTGATGATCCTCGCCTGGGAGGCGTCCTGGGCCATTACCACCCGGGGTAGAAACAGGCCTGACAATATCATTAGAAGTATTGCCGGCACAAGGGTGCTTTTCTTTTTCATAGATGAAAAATTAAGGTTAACAAAAATGAGTATCCTGGTATGGTAGTGCAAAAAATCTGCCACAGGCCGGAATAGAACATGAGGTGTACGGTTCCGAACGGTCGTTTTCTATGTCTATTTTTAATGCGTTGATTATTAATGCGTAAAAATATGGTACCTTTTTAGCCGCGATTTTGGCTATGCTCAGAAACATCATCACCATCTCCATACGGAATCTTCAAAAACACCGGGTCCATTCCCTTATCAACATCGCCGGGCTTACCGCCGGCATGGCCCTCACCCTCCTGATCGCCCTTTGGATCACCGACGAGTTCAGCTTCGATCACTATACGCCAAACCATGGGCGCATCGGCGTCGCCATGCACTATGCCTACCTTAACGACCAGAATGGTACCAGCGACGTCATCCCGATGCCATGGAGCAATGCTTTCAGCCAGTATTCAACCCTTTTCACCCATACAGCCATCACGAGCTCGGGCAGTTTCGACGCCCTGTTCAGCGATGGCGGCCGGGTGGTAAGCGGCAAGGCGCTTTGGGCGCAGATGGAGCTGCCAAGAATGTTCGGATTCCGCTTTATCGAGGGCGACCTTATGTCGGCAAAGGACCCCACCACCGTCCTCATTTCCCAGTCCCTGGCCACCGCGCTTTTTGGTAGCGCCGACCCCATCGGCAGGATGGTGAAAGGCGGCAACGAGGTCGAGTTCAAGGTTGGGGGCGTGTACGAGGACCTGCCCCGGAATACCACATTTTATGGCCTCCAGGCGATCCTCCCGTGGTACAACAAGGTCAACACCTACTTCAACACCAATACCGACTGGAACGACCATAACGGCCACCTCTACGTGGAGCTCGCGCCGGGTGTCACCTTCGGGCAAGCCACGGACCGGGTCCGCCACGTGCCGAGCCCCCACATCACAGACTTTCACGAGGACGCCCTGATCTATCCCCTCGACAAGGCCCATTTGTGGAGTGACTTTAAAAACGGCCAGCCCGACGGCGGCCCCATCCGGTTTGTCTGGCTGTTTGGCACCATCGGCCTCTTCGTCCTCCTGTTGGCCTGTATAAACTTTATGAATTTATCCACGGCCCGGAGCGAGCGCCGCGCCAAGGAGGTAGGCATCCGCAAGACCATCGGTTCCTTCAGCCGCCAGCTCATCGCCCAGTTCCTGTTCGAATCCGTGCTTGTGGCGCTCATTGCCGCCATAGGCGCGATAGCCATCGTCCAGCTGGCGCTGCCCTTTTTCAACCAGCTGGCCGCAAAAGACGTGCATATCCCCTGGGCCGAACCCATCTTCTGGCTCGCCCTCCTTGGATTTGCGGTCCTCACTGGTCTGCTGGCGGGAAGCTACCCCGCTTTTTATCTCTCCAGCTTCAACCCCGTCAAAGTGCTGAAGGGGACCTTCAAGGCCGGCAGACTGGCCTCGCTGCCGCGCCAGGTGCTGGTCGTCCTGCAGTTTACCGTTTCGCTCACCCTCGTCATCTCCACAGTCATCGTATTCCGGCAGATCCTGTTTACAAAGGACCGGCCCGTCGGCTATGCCCGCGACGGCCTTTTCACCGTCGAGATGAATACGCCCGAGATCCGTCAGCATTATGAGGCCCTTCGAACAGAGCTCCTCCAAAGCGGTCTCGCCTCGAACGTCGCGGCGTCCGATTTGACGCCCACCAATTTTGCGTATGGCAACGGGATGGACTGGCCCGGCAAGCGGCCCGAACAGATCGCCGTTACTTTCAACAACGTCGATATCACCCCGGATTACGGCCAAACCATCGGTTGGCGTATCATCTCCGGTCGCGATCTTTCCAGCGATTACCTCACCGATAGCAATGCGGTCATTTTAAATGCCAAAGCGGTCAAAGAGATGGGGGTTAAAGACCCCATCGGGCTGCCGGTGAAGCTGTTTGGCACGCAGTATCATGTGGTCGGGGTTGCAGCCGATATCATCAGCGGCGCTCCCTATGATACGGTGATGCCCGCGGTCTTTGTGGGTGGCCGATATACCGGGGGGAACGTTATCGTCCGGATAAAACCAGGTCTGGCACCCCACACGGCCCTCGAGCAGATGGAGCCGATTTTTAAAAGATACAACCCTGCCAGCCCCTTTATCTATAAGTTCGTCGACCTGGAGTATGCCGCCAAATTCGCGGCGCAGGAGCGCATCGGCAACCTCGCCGCCGTCTTTACCGGGCTCGCCATCTTTATTTCCTGTCTCGGTCTCTTCGGGCTCGCCGCTTTTGTCGCCGAACGGCGCACCAAAGAGATCGGTGTCCGGAAGGTCCTTGGCGCGGGCGTCCTCAGCCTCTGGGGACTGCTGTCGAAGGAATTTCTATGGCTGACGTCGCTGTCCATCCTCATCGCCGTGCCGTTGTCCTGGTATGGGATGCATACATGGATCGAGAGCTATTCGTATCGGGCGCCCCTTTCCTGGTGGATATTCGGCGCTTCGAGCGCCGGTATCCTGCTGATCACCCTGGTCACGGTGAGCTTCCAGTCGCTGAAGGCGGCGTTAATGAATCCGGTGAGGAGCTTGCGGACGGAATGATGCGCTGGCTGATCTTGTTTGGATTGTCGGGGTTTGCGCAATCGGCGTTCGCGCAACCCGGCCGGGAGAAAATGCCCGCTTCCACGCTGCCGGAACAGGCGTGGTGGAATGTCCTTCACTATAGCATTTCCATCCGACCGGATTTTCCCACCCACACCCTAACCGGTACCAACACGATAGCGTTCCGGGCGGTCAAGCCGGGGCAAACGCTGTTGCTCGACCTGCTGGCGCCGATGACCATTTCCTCCGTCAGTTGGCAGGGAAAACGGCTCTCCGTCTCGCAAAAGCCCGATGGCTACCTGGTCGGCTTTCCCCGCACCATCGCCGCCGGTGAACGGGTTACGATAGCCGTTGCCTTTAAAGGTCATCCTAAGGAAGCGGTTAATCCCCCGTGGGATGGCGGCTGGATATGGTCGAAAGATTCATTGGGCCGGCCCTGGGTAAGCCTTGCCTGCGAATCGCCGGGGGGGATGCTGTGGCTGCCCTGCAAAAACGCCTCTTATGACGAGCCGGACAGCGGAATGACGCTAAGCATAACGGTCCCGGATACCCTCGTTGGCGTTGGTAATGGACGGCTAATCGGCCGGCGGCCCGGGCCGCCCGGCTGGACCACCTGGGACTGGAAGGTTGCCAACCCGATCAACAACTACGATATCTGTCCTTACATCGGGAAGTACGTTACCTGGCACCACGACTATCCGGGTCTGGCCGGCCGGCTCGATTGCGATTACTGGGTGATCGATTACCACCGGGAAAAGGCGGAACGACACCTGCGGCAGGTGGACACGCTGTTGGCGTGCTTTGAATACTGGATGGGGCCCTATCCGTTTTATGGCGACGGCTACAAAATCGTCGAGAGCCCCATGGCCGGTATGGAGCACCAGAGCGCCATCGCCTACGGGAACGGCTTCGAGGACGGTTATCGCGGCAAAAACCTGTCCGGCACGCCGTGGGGGCTGAAGTGGGACTTCATCCTGGTCCATGAGAGCGGTCACGAATGGTTTGGCAACAGCATTTCGGCCAATAGCTGGCGCGATGGCTGGATACACGAAGGGTTCACGAAATACCTGGAAACGTTGTACACGACCTGGATCTTTGGTACCGGGGCGGGGAACGACTATACGCTCGGCATCTGGAAAAGGATCAAAAATGACGCACCCATTATCGGCTCGGGCAGCACCGACGAGTATAACAAAGGGTGCGCGATGCTCCACATGATCCGGCAGATCGTCGGGGACACCGCCTTCCGGAAATGTCTCCATGACCTGAACACCCGCTTTTACCACAGCACCGTCAATACCGAAGAAGTCTTATCCTGTATCAACCGGTCTACCGGCCGGGACTTCTCCCGCGTCTTTGCCCAATACCTGACCACGGCCCGGGTTCCGGTACTGGAATATCGTTTTGACGGGGATAGCCTTGCGTATCGCTGGGCGAACTGCGTGCCGGGATTCGATATGCCCGTGAAGGTTTGGTTACGTGGGGAGCGTTTCTTTATTTCTCCGGGCACCCGATGGCGTAAGATATTTTGCACGGATTCAGCATTACGGGTGGACCGGAATTTTTATGTCACCGCGGTTTTATCCCATCCCGATTAATCACCCAAGGATGGTCCAGCAGCTCCCTGGCATTATAATTTGAATTATCCGGCGTGGCGATGGCGTAGGCATAGTTCCAGTTCATCCACCAAACGATTTCGGGGTAATACTTTTGAATGCCCCTCATCAGCTTCAGGTTATCTCCCGGCGGCTGGTCTTGCCCGCCGGTTTGGTCGCCTCCCCGTCTGGGTCCCCATTGGCTGATGGCCATGGGCTTTCCGAGCGATTTGAGCTGACTATAATTTTGAATGCTCTGCGAATCAATTTCCTTGTTATAATCGACAAATAATGAAAAGCCGATCATATCGACGTAGCCATCGCCGGGGTAGAATTGCATCGCTGTATTGTTGGCGCAGGAGGGTTCGTAAATAAATAAAAGATTGTCCAATTGTTTTTCTTTCACCAGGTAATCATGAACTTCCCGGTAAAGCCGAATAAAGTCCGTTGGATTGCCGCCCCACCAGAACCAATCGGCGGTCGCCTCGGCAAACGGGTTCAGGAAAACGACAACCCCTTTTTTCTGCAATTCCGCCAGACCCGCCGCTACCTTATCGAGCTCCCTATAAAAATGGGTGTGATAGGGGTGATACGGGTCCAGCACCAAGTTGATATCGCATTTGCCACCGCCGTTAAAAGAGCCGGGGTTGGCGGGGTTTGTCATAATCAGGTATAATTGGCAAAAACCGCCCTGGCGCCAGTATTCCTCGAACAGCTGGTTGGGTTTTTCCCAGTTTACATCCTGGCCGTTGTGGTATTCGGCGCCAACCAGGCCGACCCATTTGCCCGTTTTTTCCCAAACCACGTGCGGGTAGTTCCCGTCGTCGTCCAGGCGCTTCACGGCCAAGCCCCAACTCTCGAACTGTCCGGATATCAGCCGGGCGGATTTTTTTTGAGGGAGTTCGGTGAGATAGCGCAGGATGGCCGCTCTATCTGTTTGCGCCATGGCGCCCGGGCGGCATTGCCAGGACATGAGCATCGCCAGGGCCATGATGACTTTTCGCATGTCAGCCAAATTACCAATTTATTACTTGGCCGTCCTTAAAAAATTGCCCCGTCGGGCC
>NZ_DATJIY010000050.1:0-40123 GCF_035492835.1 Dinghuibacter sp. | reverse complement strand
CGTTTTTGCGAAACGTTTCGCAAAAACGGGGAAAAAGAGGCATCCCACCCCGCTCCAGATGGCCCATAGGCGTGCCGGCGGCCGGCGGTGGCGCGGCGGTGACCGGTGCTTGTATTGGCGTGCTTAGAACCGAAGGGTGTTGGAATAGCGCTTGAGGTTGATCTCCGCGGCTTTGGCGGCGTAGGCCAAATTGACCAGTTGGAAACCGGCGGCCTCGAAACTGTCCTGGGCGTTCTTGACGTCGACGATGGTGGACTGGCGGAGCTGGAATTTTTGGATGACGAGGTCGAGGAGCTGGCCGGCCAGCCGGTAGTTGTCGCGGGCGAGGGCCAGCTGTTCGAGGGTGTTGGAATAGGCCTGGTAGTTCTTGACGGCGGAGGCGGTGTAGGCGAGCACGAGGGTGTCGCGGAGCAGACGGGCGGTGGACACGTTGATCTCCGCGACCTGCGTTTGTTTCTGGTAGTAGAAGCCGTTAAAGATCGGGATGGTGATCCCGAGCCCGATGAAAGGGCCGTACTGGGCGTTGAGCAGGCTGAAGCCGCCGGAGTTCTGGGTGCGGCTGAGGTTATAGCCGGCGTTGAGCGTCAAGGATGGGTACCGGAGGGCTCCGGTCTCGCGGGCGACGAACTGGTTGATGTTGATCTGGTCGTTGGCGGCAGTGATGTCGGGGTTATTAAGGATTGAAGCGAGCACGCCCCTGAGCTGAAGCGTGCTGTCGACGACGATCGTGTCCCGGACGTCGAGCGTGGAGTCGGGACGCAGCGTGAGCAGGGTGAGGAGGTCGGTTTTGTCCTGGTCGATGACGAGCTGCTGAGCCTTGAGGTTTTCCAGCTGGGTGTTCAGGTCCACCTGTGTCTGGAAGAGGTCGGCGTTGTTGGCCATGCCCAGACCCATTTCGGCCTGTATGATGTGGAGGCGTTCGCGGGAGACGTCGATCGAGCGTTGGAGCGTACCCGCATAGCTTTGCTGGCGGACGACGTCGTAATATTTGAGCATGACGTTGTAGGCCAGGGCCAGCGCGCGTGAGCTCAGGAAGTCTTTGCTTTGCACTTCGACCTGGTTCAGGGCGTGCTTGGTGTAGACGACCCGCTCGCCGTTGTACAGGAGCAAGGAGGCGTTGAGCCCACCTGACAGGCTGTTGGAGGTGGCGCCATTGCGGGTAGAGTTGTTGGCGGGGTCCGAATATTTCTGCCGGATGTCCACAGTCTGCTCGATGTCGGAGCCGGTGAGGCTGACCTGCGGGAGGCCGCCGGCGACGCCATAGCTGTTGTTGATGTGGGCGATGTCCACATTATAGCGTGCGACGCGGATGCCAAGGTTGTTCGCCAGTGCGATGTCGAGGGCCTGGCGGAGCGACAACGTCTGGGCGGCGCAAGGCGCCACAAAGCCGCAGGGCATGGCGAGCAGTAGAAACAGGAAGGTTCTCATTCTGTCACGACAGTTTTATGTCCTTTGTGTTCGCTGGAGATATACGTGTACACCGCGGGGATCACGAACAACGTCAATACCAGGGAAAAAAGCACGCCACCCACGACCACGACCCCCAGGGGCACGCGGCTGGTGGACGCGGCGCCGAGACTGAGCGCGATGGGCAGCGCGCCCAGGGAGGTGGCCAGGCTGGTCATCAGGATCGGTCGCAACCGCTGGGTGGAGGCCTCGATGACGCCGTCTTTTTTCGACATCGACGCCAGCTCCCGCTTCTGGTTGGCGAATTCTACGATCAATATGCCGTTCTTGGTCACCAGCCCCACGAGCATGATCATCCCGATCTCGGAGAAGATGTTGAGGGTCTGGTGAAAGACCAGCAGGCTCATGAGAGCGCCGGCCAGGGCCAGCGGTACCGTGAGCATGATGGTAAAGGGATCCAGGAAGCTCTCGAACTGCGCGCTCAGCACCAGGTAGATGAGCACCAGCGCCAGTATGAAGGCGAAGCTGGTGTTGGAAGAGCTTTCCGCATAATCCCTCGAAGGTCCGTATAGCGATGTCTGGAAGGTATTGTCGAGCACTTTGGACGCGATCGACTGCATGGCCTTGACGCCGTCGCCGATGGTCTTGCCCTCGGCCAGTGAGGCGGAGATGGTGGCGGACTTGAACCGGTTGAAGTGGTACAGCGTCGAGGGGCTGCTGCTTTCTTCGAGGTGGACGACGGCGCTGAGCGGGATTGGGGAGCCCCGGCTGTTGCGGACGTACAGGTTGGTGATGTCCGCGGGCTGGTCGCGGCTGCCGCGTTCCACCTGGGTGATCACGTAGTATTGCTCCCCGTCCATGATGAAGTAGGCCAGCCGGCCGCCGGCGTAAGCGGACTGGACCGCGCTCAGGACGTCCGCGGACGAGAGCCCCAGGTCCTTTTCCTTGATCCGGTCGATCGACAGCTGGACTTCGGGTTTGTTGAACTTCAGGTTGACGTCGACGTTGTTGAAGGTCTTGTCCTTTTGGGCCTCCGCGATAAACCTCGGTACGGCCTCCCGAAGCTTGTCGAGGTCCAGGTTCTGCAGGACGAATTGCACCGGCAGACCGGTCCGGGAGCTCGAACCGACCGCGATGGTCTGCTCCTGGATGATGAATATCCGCGCGCCGTTGAACCGACTCACCCTGCGTTGCAGGTCCTTGGCGATGTCGTCCTGCGACCGGGTGCGATCGGTGGCATCGACAAGCCCCAGCCGCCCGTTGGCCGTATTGGTGGCGCTCGAACCGCCGCCGGGGAGGGAGAAATAGGCGAACTTCCTTTCCGGCACGGAGTCGACCAGGTAGTTGGTGTATTGGTCGCAAATGGCCGCCATGGCGCTAAAGCTGGTACCCTCCGGCCCGATCATGGAGCTGCGGATGTTACCTCGATCCTCGATGGGCGCGATTTCGCTTTGGAGGTTCGCACCGGCGTACCAGATCATCACGCCACAGATCGCGATCAACACAAAAGCCATCCAGCGGACCTTCATAAAGGCCGTCAGCAACCGCCGGTAGCCTTCTTCTATACCCCGGAAGAACGGCTCCGTGCGTTCGTAGAACTTCCCATGACCCGAATTCTTACCGGTGAGGTAGACGTTCAGCACGGGGGTGATCGTGAGCGATACAAAGGCGGAGATCAGCACCGCGGCGGCGACGACAACGCCGAATTCGCGGAACAGGCTGCCCACGAAACCGGACAGGAATATCACCGGCAGGAAAACGATCGCTAATGTGATGGACGTGGAGATGACGGCAAAGAAAATCTCCTTGGAGCCTTCGAGGGCCGCCTTGCGGATGGGTAAGCCGTCCTCCAGCTTCCGGAAAATGTTTTCGGTGACGACGATACCGTCGTCGACCACCAGACCGGTAGCCAGCACGATCCCGAGCAGCGTCAGGATATTGATGGTAAAGCCCGCCACATACATGATGAAGAAGGTGGCGATCAACGAGATCGGGATGTCGATCAGCGGTCTGAGCGCAATCAGCCAGTTCCGGAAGAAAAAGAAGATAACCAGCACCACCAGGGCGAAGGCGATCAGCAGGGTCTCCTTTACCTCGTCCAGCGAATGTTTTATGATAAGCGTATTGTCGACGAGCAGCTTTAGCTGTATGTCCTGCGTGCTCGCCGATTTTTCGATCTGGGCTACGCGTTTTTTGAACTCGTCCGCGATCGCGATGATGTTGGCGCCGGGCTGTGGCGTCACCACCAGGCCGATGCCATACCCACCGTTGAGCTTCCAGGTCTGTTCCTCGACCTGCGGCCCGATCTCGACACGGGCCACGTCGCCGAGCCGGATGATCCCCGCGCTGTCCTGGCGGATGATGACCTTGCGGAACTGGTCCTCCGTGGTAAGGCGTACGAGACTACGGATAATGACCTCGGTGTGATTGCCATAGACCTTCCCCGGAGGGAGGTCGGAGTTCTCGTTGTTGATGGCGTTGTTGACGTCGGTAAAGGAGACGTTATACGCCCGCATCTTGTCGGGGTTCAACCAGATGCGCATCGCATAGGTCTTGTCGCCGAAGATGAACACGGAGCTGACGTCGTTGATCGTTTGCAGGTTTTGCTGGAGTACGTTCTCGGCATACTGGCTCAATTCCATAATGCCCTTGGTCCGACTCTGGACGGCCAGCAAGAGGATGAAGTCGCTGTTCGCGTCCGCTTTGCTCACCACCGGCGGGGCGTCGATGTCCTTGGGCAGCGAATAGCCGGCCTGGCTGACCTTGTCGCGCACGTCGCTGGCAGCCGCCTCCAGGTTGACGCCGAGGTTGAATTCGATGGTGATGTTGCTGGCGCCCAGGGTGCTGGAGGAAGAGATCGTTTTGATGCCGGGTACGCCGGAGATTTGTTTCTCCAGCGGCTCGGTGACCTGGTTTTCGATGACGTCGGCGTTGGCGCCCGTATACGAGGTCTGCACCGTGATGACCGGCGGGTCGATGTTGGGATAGTCCCGCACCGCCAGGAAGGTATAGCCCACGACGCCAAACAACACGATCATGATGTTCATGACCGTCGCCAGAACGGGCCGTTTGAGGGAGAGTTCTGAAATGTTCATGGGCAATTACTTGAAGGCGTCCAGGGAAGAAATGGTTCTGACGTTGACCGGTCCGTCGACCCGGGTGAAGAGGATGCCGGACACCACGATCGTATCCCCGGGGTTCAGCCCGTGTGTGATTTCCACCAGGTTGGACGATCGGATCCCGGTGGTTACTGGTATATAGACCGACCTGCCGTTCTTCACCGTGACCACGTCGCTGGCCCGGTCGTCCGGGATGAGTGCGCTCGTCGGGACCATGATCGCCTGCCTGTCCCCGCCTCCTTCCACATAGACCTTGGCAAAAGCGCCGATATTCGCCTTGCTGTGCACCAGCAGCGCCCGCGCCGTGAGGTTGCGCGTATTGACATTGACCTGGGGTTCGATGGCCAGGATCACCGCCTTTTCGCGGAGGGAAGTCAGACCGTCGACCACCACGGTCACTACCGACCCCTTGTGCAGTACGCTGGAATATTGATCGGGTATGGTGAAGTCGATGCGCAGGCTGTCGGTTTGCTGGAGGGTGGCGATCACGCTGGATGGCGAAAGATAGGCGCCCAGGCTCACCTGCCGCAAACCCAGCACCCCGGTGAACGGCGCGCGGACGATGGTCTTTTCGATCATGGCGCGATAATAGTCGAGGTCCGACTGAAGGCCGTTGACCTGGTTGGTCATCGTATCGAATGCCGTCTGGTTGATGCCGTTAATGGCCAGCAGTTTTTCCAGCCGGTTACGGGTTTGTATGGCCAGGTCCAGGCTGAGCTTCGTCTTGTTCTGCTGCGCGACGAGGTCCGAGTCGTTGATGCGTGCGATGATGGTGCCCTGCCCAACCAGCTTGCCTTCCGGCACGTTGAGGTAGATCAGCCGGCCCGACGTCTCCGGCTGGAGCGCGACGGACTGGTTGGCCACCACGGTCCCGGAAGCCTCGACGGGGTTCGACACGGCTTGCGTTTTTGCGATGATGACGTCGACTATCGGCGGAGCGGCGGCGGCGGTTTTGGCCGTCGTCTGGTCGTGACAGGCAGTGAGTGCGGCCAGGGCGCAAATACCCATCGCCACCTTGGCGGCGACAGATAGGTGGGGTAGAGCTTGCATTTAGTTTTCTGTTTGTCTCTGAGCGTAGAATCCCGCTGCAATCAACACCCGTTACGTTAGCTAAACATTAGGGAACTATATAATTGGTCTATTCTCCGGATGATTGGAAAGCCCGTCAGGCGATGACGCGTAACAATTTCTTAATCACGCCGGCCTGGTAAACCAGTTCCTGCCGGTCCTTTCCGACGAGCGTGACGTGACCCATCTTCCGGCCCGGTTTGGTGGTTTTTTTACCGTAGAGGTGGACAAAGGTATTGCCCATCTTCAGCACGTCGTCGAGGCCGTCGTACTTTGCATCCCCGGAAAATCCATCCGCGCCCACGATGTTGAGCAGGGCGGAGGGCTGGCGGGCGTCCGGGTTCCCCAGCGGGTACCCGAGCATGACGCGCCACAGCATGTCGAACTGGGAAGAGAAGGCCGCTTCTATGGTGTGGTGGCCGCTGTTGTGGACGCGGGGTGCGGTTTCGTTGACCCATACGTCGCCCCGGCTGTCCATAAAGAGCTCCACCGCGAAGATACCCGGGGACTCCAGGCCCCGGACCACCATCATGGCGAGCGCCTCGGCCTTCCACAAGGTCTCCCGGGGGATGTCGGCCGGGCAAAGCTGGTAGTCCAGCAGGTTGAGCTCGGGGTGAAAAACCATTTCGGTGGCCGGGTAGATGGCGGTTTCGCCACGACCGTTGGTGGCCACGATGACCGCCAGCTCCTTTTTGATGGGCACCAGTTTCTCCAGGACCGAAGGGGCGTCGAAGCTGTTCTTGAGGTCTTCCGGTCCGCGTAGCACCTGCACCCCCTTTCCGTCGTAGCCGCCTTCGCCGATCTTTTGGACGGCCGGCAATTCCGCCAGATGCGTCTCCAGCGCCGCCCGGTTCTCGACGACGATAAAAGGGGCGGTGGGGATTTCTTTCTCTTTATAGAAAAGCTTTTGGTGGATCTTATTCTTTATGGTCCGCAGCGCACGGGGGCGGGGATACACCTTCACCCCCTCCGACTCCAGGCGCTCGAGCGCGTCGACATTCACCGACTCGATCTCGATGGTAAGCGTATCCACCTGCCTGCCAAAATTATATACCGTGTCGTAGTCCCTGATGTCCCCAAGGACGAAGTGGTGGCAAAGGTGAGCCGCAGGGCATTCGGGGTCATTTTCAAGTACATAGGTAATTACGGGATAGTTGGCGGCGGCCTGTAGCAACATCCTGCCCAATTGTCCACCCCCCAGGATACCCACTTTCTGCATAGCGTGTTTTTGTGGGTGTGAAGATAGGGATTATCTTTGGGTACATGCTCCCCGATTACGCTCATAAAGTATTCGACGACAAGCGGATTACGTACTGCCTGTTGATGGAAGCGCTGGCCATGGATGCCGGCGTGTAGGCCCTTTTCCCGCCCTCTTTTTTCCATCACCCAATTTTCAAAAGCATGTCTACTGCCGTACAGCCAAAGGGCGCCACCGCGTCCACGGCTCCCGTTGATTTCCTCCCCCTCCAGGGTACCGATTACGTCGAATTTTACGTGGGTAACGCCAAACAGGCCGCCCACTACTACCGCACCGCCTTCGGCTTCCAGCCGCTGGCCTACGCCGGCCCCGAAACCGGTATGCGTGACCGGGCCAGTTACGCCCTCCGTCAGCAAAAGCTCACCTTTGTATTTACAACACCCTTACACGAGACCGGCCCCATTGCCGACCACGTACGCCGGCATGGGGATGGCGTCAAGTTCCTGGCCCTGCGCGTGGACGACGCCACGTCCGCCTGGAACGAAACCACCCGCCGGGGCGGCCGCTCCTATATGGAGCCCACCCGTATACAGGACGACCACGGCGCGTGCGTGCTCTCCGGCATACACACCTATGGCGAAACCGTCCACCTCTTCGTGGAGCGAAAAGACTACAAAGGCGCGTTCCTGCCGGGCTACCGCCCCTGGAGCACGCCGTACTTCCAGACCCCCGAAACCGGTTTGAAATATGTCGACCACTGTGTCGGCAATGTGGGTTGGAACCAGATGAACACCTGGGTCAGTTTCTACGAAGACGTCATGGGTTTCCGCAACATCCTTTCCTTCGACGACAACGATATATCCACGGAATACTCCGCCCTCATGAGCAAAGTGATGAGCAACGGGAACGGTTTTGTCAAGTTCCCCATCAACGAGCCCGCCGAAGGCAAGAAGAAATCCCAGGTCGAAGAATACCTCGAATTCTATAACGGCGAAGGCGTCCAGCACGTCGCCCTTGCCACGGACGACATCGTCCGCACCGTCCGCGACCTGCGCAACCGGGGCGTGGAATTCCTCCAGGTGCCCCCCAGCTACTACGACGACCTCCTGTCGAGGGTGGGCGCCATCGACGAGTCCATCGACCCCTTGCGTGAGCTGGGCGTGCTCGTCGACCGCGACGACGAAGGCTACCTGTTGCAGATTTTTACAAAACCCGTGGAAGACCGGCCGACGCTCTTTTTCGAAATCATCCAGCGAAAGGGCGCGAAGAGTTTTGGGAAGGGCAACTTCAAGGCGCTGTTCGAGGCGATCGAACGGGAGCAAGCCACCAGGGGGAACCTATAAAGTCACCATATAAAAGGCCGGCCCTATCGCGGCCGGCCTTCTTTTTCTTCTTCGATGAGCTCCTTGACTTCTTCTACGAATTCAACCGTGTTGTCGACGATCGCGGCGATGTCTTCGTCGGAAAAATCGGTTTTTGCGAGCAGTTTGCGGACAACCGACTCCTGGACCCGTTCTACTTTGTAGGCGGCTAGTTCTTCAAAGATATCCATAGCTTCAGATTTATGGGTGAGTGTATTGATGTGTTGATCGAAGATACAGCGGAATTTGGTCGACGAGAAGACGAAAATATTTTCCAGAAACACAAGTATGGCGTCTCTTTTCCTGATACTGATTTGTTTATTTTCAAATAACCTATCGGCAATCCGTAGTTTTTTATCCAGAATCGTCTCCTCCTGCGTCTGATAGGCGGGCAACGCCAGCCGGGCGGCCAGAACGACCAGGGCGAAGGGATTCTCATTTGCGAGGAGTTCCTCTTCACTGGTTTCCGTGATGGCATAAGTGTTATATTGGTACAGCAGCCGCGATCCCCAGATCCGGTATCCATAGCGATCCGTGATCGATCCGCCGTCCGGCCCCGTAAAGAGAGCGATACCGGTAATCGGCTTGTCGTGGCGGATGGACATGCGGCAATGATAGTCGTACATCCTCTTTGGGAACATGTCGTTCTTCGATGACTGCCCCTGGATCTCGACATGCACCAGGAACCATTCGTCTTCGCCACCAGAAGCATACACCTTCACGAGCTTGTCCACCCGACGGTTGTCCGGTTTTAGCCCCGGCGCGGGGGCCAGGTCCGTCAATTCCTTGTCGAGGTATTCAAACCCGCGGCCCAGGTCGATGAATTCCCCTGCGCCAGGGAACAGGAACCTCAGGACGTCGTCAAAAATCACCTCGAGTAAACCCTTCCAAAGGGAGTCGTCGATCCGTCTCATACCACAAAGCTAAACCACAACAACATCACTTGCATCGGTCAAACTTCGTCTATACTGCACCGTTAGTATCACTGTATTATCATGTAGTATTATGTAGCAATACATTCCAAAAAAAGAGCGAGTTAACGATTGGTTAAAATAAAAACGGCATCCGTTGAAAAGACCGTGCATCTCCGGGGGAAGCGGGATAGCTTAAACAAAAAACTGCTTTGCCATGCAACCAATCATCCGTGTTGGACGCTTTATCTATGGCCTGGCCCTGCTCTCGATCGGGGTCGTCCATTTTGCCTTTGGACATTCGCCCTCGGGTTTGATACCGATGGGGGAGGGGTGGGTTTTTTATCTCGACGGTGCGCTCCTGGTGATAACCGGGGCGGTGATCGCGGCCGGCGCTTTTGGCGGCTCGGTACGCGCGGCGAATTGGGCCGCTTTCACGGCGGCGGGTTTTTTCGCCCTGATTTATTGTTGTATCGGCCTGCCGCTGGAAATCATGCATCCCCGGGACCCGGCCGGCTGGACAGGGCCCGCGGAGCTGCTTTGTTTGTGCGCCGGCGCGTTGCTCATGGCGCGGGCGGCGGGCGCCGCGCCACGCTGGGTTTCCATCAGCCGGTATATCCTGGCGGCCTGTCTGGTGGTGTTCGGGGTGCAGCATTTCCTGTACGACGACTACTGCGCCAGCGTCATCCCGACCTGGATCCCATGGCCGTATTTCTGGACGTACTTCGTGGCGATCGCCTACTTCGCGACCAGCATCAGCCTCATCCTGAACGTGCTGGTGCGGCTGTCCGCGCTGCTGGCGTCCATCATGTTCTTTACGTGGGTCGTGATCCTGCACGAGCCGCTGGTGGCGTCGCACGTGCACGTCGAGCCGCAATGGACCAGCGGGTTAAACTGTCTGGCGATGGGCGCGATCTTCCTGACATTGTACGCGCTGTCGCCCCGGGTAAAGCCATGGGTGAGCAAGCCGGCGACGCAGCAGCTCGCATAAGGCGCGGGCGGCGCGGCAAACGGCGGTGCGAGCTCAGGCCCGCTGCTTCCAGCTGTCGACGACCTTCCAGATCGCCCCTCCGAGGAGCCCCCCCGCAATGGGTGCGACGATGAAAACCCACAGGTCCTTGAGCGCCTGTCCCCCGACAAAAAGGGCGGGCCCGATGCTCCGCGCGGGGTTGACCGATACGCCGGTAAGGGGTATTCCGACGATGTGGATGAGCGTGAGCGTAAGCCCGATGCCAAGACCGGCGATGGGCGTGGTGTTGTTTTTGCTGGTGCTGCCGTGGACGACGACCAGGAAGATGCAGGTGAACACGAACTCGGCGACCAGGCCGGTCGCCAGAGAATAATGATCGGGGGAGGCGTCGCCGAGACCGTTGGCACCGAGCCCGTTGGCCGCAAGGCTGTAGTCGGCCTTACCCGACGCCAGGAAATAAAGGACGGCGGCCCCGACGATGCCGCCCAGGATTTGGGCGACCACGTAACCCAGGGTGTCGGCGGCGGGCAATTTACGCGTGACCCACATCGAAATGGTGATGGCCGGGTTGATGTGACAGCCGGAAACGTGCCCGATGGCGTAAGCCATCCCGACGACGGACAGCCCGAAGGCGAAGGAGATACCGAGGAATCCTACATGGCTACCGGCCAGCACGGCGCTGCCGCAGCCCATGAGCACGAGGACGAACGTGCCAAAAAATTCGGCAAGACATTTTTGGAGAAGAGATGGTTTCATTGGTTATATTTTGCCGTGAAAATATACTTTTTCCCCAGAATTTTTCCCGCAGGTTACGAAGTCCGTCCTATGCGCGCGAAGATAGGGGCACGACCTTAGCCTTCCGGCGGCCGGCCTTGTGACCCGCCAGGGCATAATAGAGGATATAGGCATAACAGGGGAACAGACAGCCACAGTATGCAAGGCCGTTAGGGACGTGCTGAACGTCCTTCAGCCAGGCGTAACATTGTGGGAGCAGCGCGCCCCCGACGATGCCCATGATCAGCAGCGCGGACCCGATCTTGGTGAACCGCCCCAGCCCATTCAGCGCCAGCGGCCAGATCGCCGGCCACATCAGGGAATTGGACAACCCCAGGAGGGTGATAAAGCCGATGGCGATATAGCCGTGGGTGGTAAGGACGCCGATGGTAAATACGAGGCCGGAAATGGCGCAAATCTTTAGGGCGGCCTGCTGCGACAGGTATTTCGGGATGGTAATGATACCGGTGATATAGCCGACAAGCATGGCGATCATCGGATAGGTCGTGAAGTGACCGGTTTCGCCGAGCGACATGCCCTCCGCGCGGCCAAACGGTCCGATATAGTCGCCGACGAGGACTTCCGCGCCGACGTAGACCAGGATGCAGACAACGCCCAGCAGCAGGTAGGGGTATTGTAGGACACTGCTCCGGTCGACGGCATCCCCGGTGGCGTCTTCCGTCGATTGAATCTCGGGCAGCTTGGACAACCGGATCATCAGGGCCAGCAGCGCCAGCACCACCGTCATCACGATGTACATGGGCTGGATACGCCCGGCCAGCTCCGTCAGCAGCGTTTCCCTGAGGTGTGGATCGGTGGTGGTCTGGAGCTGCTTATCGATGATCGCTGCGTTCCCCAGGACGAGGGCGCTCAGGATCAGCGGTGCCACCCCACCCGCCATCTTATTGCAGATCCCCATGATGCTCATCCGCTGTGCGGCGCTATCGATGGGGCCAAGCACCGACACATAGGGGTTGGACGCGGTTTGCAGCAGGGACAGCCCCGATGCCTGTATGAACAACCCTACCAGGAATAGTGGAAAGCTCCGGGCATTCGCCGCCGGTATGAAGAGAAGCGCCCCGAGCGCCATCACGAGCAACCCCAGCGCCATGCCATTCTTGTAACCGGTCTTTTGGAGTATGAAGGCGGAAGGGAGCGCCAGGAAAAAATAGGCCATATAGAATGCCGAAGTAACCAGGAAGGCCTGGACGTCGGTCTTGAGCTGGCACACCAGCTTCAGGTATTGGATGAGGGTCCCGTTCAGCCAGGTGACGAAACCAAAGATGAAGAACAATACGCCAATAATGAAAAGGGCGTAACCGGCACGCTGGGAAGAGGATGTGGTACTCATGTCGTCACTTATGTGTTCAAGATAGGGGAAATTGTAACCACCCGGCTGACGAATTGTGGATCAAACGGTTGCGCAAATCCCAACTGGGGCGCCGCCGTCCGCCGCGCCAATCGCCGCGAAAAGCGCAGTAGAATATGTTAAAAATACTATATGTGATTTCACGGTTAAGTGCGTTACCGGAAAAATATTTTCTGTTTACCTTCGTTGATAGCTAAAAGTTATCCGGTTGAAATTCGCGTCGATCCAAATCCTGTTCCTGCTACTGGCCATTTCCGCCTTGCACGCCCAAACCTACGTCGGCATACAGTCCACCAATGCCCGGCTTGCGCCCCTCATCAAAGGGGGCGAGGACACCCTGCGCAAGCAATTCGAGGCAAAAGGCCTGCAATGGCCGGCCAAATACATCTATATGCGCTCCTTCAAATACGAAAAGGAGCTGGAGGTCTGGGTGAAAAACGACATCGAGGACACGTTCCGGCTGTTCAAGGTGTACAAGATCTGCCGTACCTCGGGTAAAATGGGTCCCAAACGCAAACAGGGAGATATGCAGGTGCCCGAGGGGTTCTACTACATCAACGGTTTCAACCCCAACAGCAACTACCACCTGGCCCTGGGACTCGACTACCCCAACCTGTCGGATAGGATGAAGAGCGGCGCCACCGACCCCGGGGGCGACATCTATATCCACGGCTCCTGTGTCTCGGTGGGCTGTATCCCCATCCTCGACAACCAGATCGAGGAAGTCTATATGCTGGCCGCCATCTCCCGCCAGGAAGGACAGGACTATATCCCGGTGCACATCTACCCGATCCGCTACAACCTGGCCAATTCGACGACGTTCCTGAAGAACCAGATCAAGGACGACAAGGACTGGGCGAAATTCAACGATCGCCTCCAGACGTCCTTCGATTATTTCGAGGAGTATCACCGGTTGCCGGTGGTGGCGGTGGACAGCCACGGAGACTACGTGAACCGTTAACACAGACTTCACGCAAAGACCTTATCTTGGCGCGGAAATCTTCCCGCATGCGCCAAACCCTTCTGATGATCTTCCTGGCAGCCGCTGCGACGGCCGCCGCCCAAAACCCCTCTACATACCTTCGCCCCTACGACACCTCGACCCTCGAGCCAGGGAAGGGCGCCGTCCTGTTGCCGTATAACCGGCTGATCAACCCCGCGGGGACGATACTGAAGTTTGGCAATGACGCCCTGGAAAACCACAGTCTCGATGCGGTGCTCCTGCCGGGCGGGAACGTCCTGGCGGTGGAAGACCGGTATGGGGTCGCGTTTGTAAAGGTGCCGGACAACAAGCTGGTGTATCACCTGGACTTCGGAAAAGACTTCGGCCGTAGCATGAGTACGTATTCGGGGATCAAAACCTATACCGATGGGGATGGGCAGGTCCACGTCCTCTGGAGCGCCGCGGGCGGAGGGAAAAGCTACCTGATGGACGCCCTCTGCGAAGGGGATACCGCGCGGATCGTGTCGTACTACGCCTTCCTGCCCGAAGACCCGTCACCGCTGGCGCTGCCCAACGACATTGCAGTGAGCACGGAGGACGGGCAACTTTACGTCTATATCGTATTGAACGGCAACAGCCGTTTGCGGAAGCTCCGCTGGAGCGACCGGTCGCAGGTTTGGGAAGTGCCAACAGGGATGGCCCCCTTCGGGCTCGTGCTGGCTCAGGGAAAGGTATACGTCAGCAACTGGGCGGGTCCGGTGCCTCCCGAAGGGACGCCCAGGGAAACCGCCGGTATCCCCTACGGCAAAGTGTTTATCGATCCGCGCACCGGGGCGACGGCCGAGGGATCGGTGTCCGTTTTCAATGCCAAAGACGGCACGCCCGTAAAAGAAATCCCGGTGGGGCTGCACCCCAACGCCATCCTGGCGTCGCCGGACGGTCAAACGGTGTTTGTATCCAACGGCAACAGCGACGACGTGACGCTGATCAGCACCGCTAGTGACGTGGCTACCGACTCCATCGCCATCCGGTTGGCGGGGGATGACGCCTTTATCGGCGATTCGCCGGACGGGCTGGCGATCGACCCGGATGGAAAGACGCTGTATGTATCGGCGGGTATGGATAACGCCGTAGCGGTGGTTTCCCTGGCGGACAGGAAGGTCAGGGGCTTTATACCCACCGAGGCCTACCCCGCCGGCCTGGTCGTTAGCAACGGCTACCTGTATGTATGCAACCTGGAGGGCGAAGGCGCGAGCGTACCGAACGCGCACAAGGCCTATAACACCCACCACCAGCAGGCTACGCTGTCCGTCATACCGATCCCGAACGACCGGCAGCTGCGATCGTATACGAGCTGGGCAAAGGCGAACAACTTCGTTTTCCGTACCGCCCTGACGCGGCTGCCGCCGAGGACGGGCGTTCGGCCCGTACCGGTCCCAGAAAGGATCGGCGAGCCCTCGCTCTTCAAACACGTCATCTATATCATCAAGGAAAACCGGACCTACGACCAGGTGCTCGGCGACATGCCCGAGGGGAATGGCAGCGGCGCTCTTTGTATGTACGGGGACACCGTTACGCCCAACCAGCACAAGATCGCCCGCAACTTTTTGCTGCTCGACAACTACTATGCTTCCGGGAAGTGTTCCGCCGAGGGTCACCAGTGGACCGACCAGGGCATGGTCGACGACTATATCGAGAAGAACGTCCGCGCCTGGTTCCGCAGCTATCCGCACGTCCAGACCGACGCGATGGCCTATGACAAGGAAGGGTTTATATGGAACGACGCCCTCGACCACGGAAAGAGCGTGCGGATCTATGGCGAGGCGACCACGGTCTTTGTCAACGGTTCGCAGAACTGGCTCGACATCTACGGACTGCTGGCCAGGGACCAGCCGCTATCGTTCTTCAATACGACGACCATTTCGCGGGTACGTCCCATCCTGGATACCTTGTATCCCGGTTTCGACGGACCGCCGATCTCCGACCAGTTCCGCGCCAACGCTTTTATACAGGAATTGCGCGACTATGAGAAAATGCCGGGCGACCAGTGGCCCCAGCTGATGATCCTGGCGCTCCCGTGCGACCACACCGACGGCACCAGCCCCAACGTGCCCACCCCTGAAGCCATGGTGGCGGACAACGACCTTGCCCTTGGCCGGATCATCGACGCGGTATCGCAAAGCCGGTTCTGGGACTCCACCGCCATCTTCGTCACCGAGGACGACTCCCAGGCGGGCTGGGACCATGTGTCGGCCTACCGCACCACCGGGTTTATCGTAAGCCCTTACTCACGCCTGCACAAAACCATCCATACCAACTACAACCAGGTTTCGCTGCTGCGCACGGTCGAGCAAATCCTGGGTATCCCGCCCATGAACATGCTCGACGCGACGGCGGTGCCGATGACGGACTGTTTCGATACGGCCGCCCCGGACCTCACCGCTTACCGCTGGCTGCCCAACCGCGTGCCGCTGGACAAGATGAATCCCGCGGTGGCCACGCTAACGGGGAAGGCTAAACGCTATGCGCAGCTGTCCGCGTCGCCCCAGTTCGCGCACATCGACGGCGGTGACGACGACCTCCTGAACCATATCCTGTGGTTCGCGGCGATGGGGAACAAGCCCTACCCGAAATGGGCGGTGTCGCCAAAGTCGCAGCGGAAGGACAAAGACTAGATAGCGACGGTAGCAGGCACGTTCTCCCTGATCCACGCCAGCAGTGCCTGCACGACGATCTCGCGCCGGTAGTACCAGTCGGTGCTCTGTATCCGGAAGAACTGCCACCCGGCCCTTTCCAGGATCAGCTGGCGCGCGATATCCTCGCGTACGCGGTCCAGGTCGGCGGCGTGCCGGTCGCCGTCGCACTCGATGGCCAGCTTGCGGTTGGCCGCGATCAGGCCGAAGTCGATCCGGTATTTTCCAACCTCCAGTTGAGGATGCAGATAGTCCCCCAGACCCTGTTCGAACAGGAACCGGCAAACGCTGGCCTGGAAGTCGCCCCCGTATGTATCGACTTGCTCCAGCAGGTCGGGGAGGCTGGCGGTGACGACCGCGGGCTCGGAGAAACGGGCAGCGTGGAGCTGGTAGTAGTCGATCAGTTTTTTGCGGTAGCATTCCGGGTTCATCAGCGCCACGGCGTCGGGGTGGATGCTGTGGAAGAGCACCGACCGCTCCTTGGCGCGGCTGGAAGCGACGTTGAATATCCGCATATACTCCTCCGTCGTGGCGGCGCGGGGCGGACGGAAGGAATAGTTCTCGCCCTCTTTACGGACGGTGTGCGACGCCGTAATGGTCATCAGCATCACGTCCCGCTCGTCCCCCTGGAATTCCCGGGACGTGCCGATGAGCAGCTCCAGCTGGTCCTCATAATCCTTGATGAGCTCGCCCGCCGCGATCTCCCGCAAGAGCGCGTGGTGGTGGGCCTGGTTGGAGCTGTCCAGGGTGATGATGCCGATGGTGGGCAGGCGTTTGAGGTCGCCTTCCTTGTAACGGCGTATATAGTCCTCGATCGTTTCCGCCACCGCCCGGACGATCAGGGGCTTTTCCTCGGACGCGGGGTCGTCCCCGGTGCGCACCAGGCCGATGGGCTCGCCGAAAGGTTTCTCGGTGGCCGTCTTGAGGGGTACGATTTCGCGGTTGTAGATGTGTTCTCCCGAGAACCCGATGATCTCGGGGAGACAGCGGAAGTGCTCGGTCAGGGTGACGATGTTGGGATAGATCACCCCGCTCAGGGTGTAGATGCTGTTGTTCTTGTTGTTGACGTCGAACTGTGTCTTGAACTGGTGGGAAATAAGGTATTTGTCCATGAGCTCGTTGGTGCGCGCGATGGTGAACCAACGCCGGTCGGCCGCAACGGATGTCTGGTTTTCGTCTCCCACGATCAGACATTTTTTGCAACGGAAGACCAGGTTCAGGCTGCTGATGTCGCACTGGCTGGCTTCATCGATGATGAGCAGGTCGAACTGGCCGGGGGCGGCCTCGGGGAAGAAGCTGATCGCCGTTTCCAGGGGCATGATCCAAATGGGGACTGCTTCTTTGGCAATCTGCATGTTCTGGATGGCGCTGGCCATATTGCGCGCGGTATTCTTGCCAAAGCCTTTGCCGATGTTGATCAGGTCGTTGAGCCACGCGTTCAGGGCGGCCTTCTGGAGGTCGCTGACGCTCCCGGACTTGTTGAACCAGGCCTTGTAGGAGATCAGCTCCGCGGTCTGACGCTCCATGCCGCGTTTGACCGATTGCAGCTCCTGGAGCAGCCCGGAAGCGCCCTTCGTACGGGAAAGGACGTGGTCCATAA
The DNA here is from genome assembly GCF_035492835.1 of Dinghuibacter sp. Taxonomy (NCBI): domain Bacteria; kingdom Pseudomonadati; phylum Bacteroidota; class Chitinophagia; order Chitinophagales; family Chitinophagaceae; genus Dinghuibacter; species Dinghuibacter sp. Next base: position 22,710 of record NZ_DATJIY010000050.1, on the reverse strand, counting down.
AGCTCTGCAACCGGGCGAAAAACAAATCCTTTTCCAGGTCTTCGACCGTCGGAAACAGCTTGACCCCCGCACCGCTCCGGTCTTTGATGAAGAGCACGGTGTGCGGCAGGACGCGTCCCACCTCCTTGTACAGCTGGTCAAAACGGATGGCCGCGGGTTGGCGCTGGCGTTTGTCGCGGTATTGCGACAGGTACAGCTCGTAATTGCCCCGGTTGACATATTCGAGGGCGCGGGCGATGTTGAATATGAGGGGGTGGGCCTGTTCATGGTTGATGAGCCGCTCCCGGGTTTCCTCCAGGAAAGCCCGGATCTTCCGGTACTCTGCGTATTCCCGCAGACCGCCGACGTATTGCTGCTGGCGGGGGAAATCGGCATCCCTCGGCTCGAGCAGCGGAAGGTCGCGCTCGCGGAGGGCTCGGTTGAATTCGGCCAGGGCGTCGACAAAACCTGTGAGCAGGTCCAGCTCCTTCAGCACCTCGAGGCTATCGCCGGCCATCAGACCGAATCGGCGCAGATAATTCTGGCAAGTGATCTGGAGCTGTTTGAGACAACGGTCGCGGTTGATCGCGGTTTCGATCAGCCGGAATTGATCGAGGTCCGAAACGGCGATATAGTTCACCCGGCACGCAAAGAAGATCCGGAGCTGTTTGTCCAGCAGGTTCCGGCTCATCCATCCCAGTTGCTGATGGTCGCCGAACCTGACGATGAGCTGGTTGATCTGCCGGTAAAGGATGTCGGGGTCGATCCCGTGCAGGGGCGTTAGGTCGAGGTCGTAGGGCAGCAGACGCTCTTCCGCCGCCGCCACCTGCTGGCGCAGCGGGGCGTTGTCCTGCAACAACCGGTAAAGACCTTCGCGGTTGAAGTCCTTGTGCCGGTACAGGTCCATCGCAAAGGCGGTCTTGCCCAGCGCGGTCCAGCGTTCGTTGAGCTGCTGGTAGTCCTGCAGGAAGGTCTCGTCCGCCACGGCCGGGTTGACGCGGGTATAGTCGGCCAGCTGGATGGCCGCGTTGATCTCCTCCAGCCGCACCTCTATGCGCCGGAGCTGCTGTACCTCCGGAAAAGCATGGTCCTGCAGGAAGTGGTAGTGGATGAGGTCGAAGTCGCCGGGCTGGAACTGGTTGGCGATCACAGTCATGGTTTGCAGCCGCTCGGCAATGCCCCCGGTATCGGTCTTGAAGTCCAGGGGATCCTTTAGCAGCACAGGCTCCCAGGCCGGTTCGCCGTTGAGGTACACGGCCCATTCATACGCGCTCCGGTCGTCCGGCAGACCGTTCTGCGGATTGGGCAGCGCCAGCCGTTCGCCGTTCGCTTGGACCACCCGGTACATGTCGCTCAACAGGAGGGCGTACTTATGCTCCATGGCGGACAGCTGACCCTCGAGGCTTTCGATCCGGCTTTCCTCGTAGGTCTGCGATATGTGACGGATGATGGCGCTCACCGAGGCCTTCAGCCCCTCGTTGCCCTTCCCGTCGTTCACCAGCGACACCGCGAGATCCTGTATACCCTTGGGCAGCTTGTCCTTCAGCACGCTCAGGGCCTTGGCGTTGTGAGATACTACCAGGATGGACTTGCCCTCCGAGACGAAGTGCGCGATCAGGTTGGCGATCGTATGGCTCTTCCCCGTCCCGGGAGGTCCCTTTACGGTCACCGCGTCCTGGCTGTACAACCGGCGGGCGATCTCGAACTGCTCCTGGTTATAGGGGAGGGGGAACAGGAAGCGCGGCTCGCTTTGTTCCTTCAGGCTGGCCAGGCTGATGTGCTCCTGCGGGAGGGCAAATAATTTTTTGAAAAAATCGGGTACGCGGTCGAGGCCACCCACAGCCTGGAGCTCGTTGAGGTTGCGGATGATGGACGAGGCGTCCTTGGAAACCGCCAGCTGATCGGCGACCATGCGCGTTTGCAACACCGGTGAAAAACTGAAGGTGATGCGCGCGGGCGTTTCGCCGTGGAAGGCGTAGTCGAGGGCGTCGTCCGCTGCGAAGAACGCCGATACCTTCTCGGGGAAAACGGATAGGATGTCCCATCCGCGCTCGAAGAATTCCGTCCGGATATACTCCGGATTGAAGCTCCACTCCAGCGTACGCGCATTGAAGCGGTCCACCGCGATGAGCACTTCGCGTTTGCGCTCTTCTACCACGTAGGGCGACTCACGCTGGAAGTGCGCGTCGAGCAGCTCCGTAAAATATTGCTCGCAAAAAATCTTGTAGGCGAACGTGTCGGTCTCGATCCGGATCTCGTGGCTGCGCAGCCGGAGCCGGAGGGGCACGTGAAACAGGAAGTTGCGGTAGGTCTTCCCGCCGATCTCCCCCGAAACCAGGCCCAGGGATAAGTGCAGCCGTTTGCCCGCGCGGCCCCGCAGCTCGTAGTAGAGCGCATGGAGCGCGTCGTAGCAGGCGTTGATCTCCAGCTGTAGCGCGTATTTCTTCTGGTACTCGCGGATAGCCTGCTCGTATTCTTTGCGGCGCCGCGCCTGTACGTCCGGGTCTTCTTCCAGCGTGGTATCGGGCACGGGCTTCGGGGGTAGCGGCACGCGCCGCACCTTTAACAGGTAGTCCGATTGTGGTCCTTCCAGTCCCATGTCGAACTCGGGCAGCTGTTTGCGGGAGCAACCCTGCGCGAGCGCCAGGAGATCGCCAAACGACCAGAAGTTTGTCCCGGAAACCTTTGGGTCGCCGGGCTCCTCCAGGAAGTCGAGACAGTCCTGCCGGGCATTGTACAGGTCACGGATATAGAAAAACAGATTCTGTAGGGGTGTCTGGGTGTTTTCGGTGTTGATGTTCATAGTGTAAGAATTAACGCGGGGATAAAGGAAAAAAGTATGCCGATTTTTTACAACTTATCGAAGAAATAGTAAAAACCGGGGGAAAATTATCCACTTACCTTCGCGCACCGGCTATGTTTGGCAAACCTCGACATCTATCGCGGACCTCTCTGATCGTCATCAGCATTTGTCTGCTCGTATTGCTTACTTTCTTGTCGCTCAGCTACCTGAATCTCAGGACGATAGATGTATTGCAGCGCTCCACCCAATATTTTTCCGAAGGGGACCGGGGCGTCAGCCTGCTCCGGCAGGGAGACGCCGCCCTCGATAAGGCGGAGGATTACTACAGGATCTTTATCAACTCCGGGGACACCGTCTACCGGCTTCGTTTTTTGGATCAGATGGACACGGCTATCGGGGCGCTTCAGGCGCTTTCTGACACCGGGTTCGCGCGCACGACCCTGGAGAACGTGGAGCGGGCGGGCGATCTTAGAAAGGACATCGCGCTCCTGAAACGGTTTTCGGATTCGGTGGTGCTGTCGGGCATGCCTTCGGATACCGTGCCAGGGTCTACCCGTCTCGTCCTGAGACAAGTCGACAAGACGCTCCTCGACCGCTACATGGCGCAGGCGACGGACACGGTCCGCGACAGGCTGGTCGTGCGGCGCCATAAGAATTTCTTTGAACGGCTGGGCGCGCTTTTCTCCAATAAGGAAAATGTTCGCGTACAACACGAATACCTCCGGGGCGGCCATCAAGGCAAGGGCTCCAAGGATAGCACCCAACAGGTCACGGAAACCAACCGCCTGTCTGAACAACTCATGCAACTGTATTCGCACTCGATGGGCAACCAGCTGGCAATCCAACAGGCGCTCCGCGACAAGGAGCGGGCATTGGCGGAAACCAACCTCGCCATCGTGTCGGGCGTCGAGTCGGAGATCGGCGAGATGCTTCGGCAAGCGGAAGCACGGGGACAGACCGAGCGGGCCGGGATGTGGGCGGAGTACCGTTCGGCAAGGGCGTCGATCGTGTATATCCGCTGGTTTTCGATCCTGACCCTCCTGGTGCTGATCGGTCTGCTGGCGTACAATACCTACCGCACCAACGCCTATGAGAAGGCGATCCTCGACGCCAAGGTGAACGCCGAGAAGGTGGTACACCTGAAAAGCCGTTTTTTCAGCAGCGTCAGCCACGAGATCCGGTCGCCGCTGACGGGCATCATGGGTTTCACCGAGCAGGCATTGAAGGAAGGCCGGGACTCTTCCTACCTGCGGGCCATCAAGACGTCTTCCGATCACCTGCTCCACGTCGTCAACGATATCCTCGACTTTTCCAGTCTGGAGGCGGGCAAGCTGGAGCTGGTCCATGCGCCCTTCGACGTGGCGGAAGCCGTCCAGGAGGTGATGTTCGTGTACAACCTCCAGGCCAGGAAGAAGGGTATTGCATTCGAATCTTCTACGGAGGCCACCGAGCCGGTAATGGGGGACAAGCACCGTTTCAAGCAAATACTCTATAACCTCGTGGGCAACGCGGTCAAGTTCACCAGCCAGGGGCGCGTAACCGTGCGCATGGAGGTCAAGCCGCAGGGAAAGACGCGCGTTTGGGTGACCGTTACCGTAAAGGACACGGGTCCGGGTATCCCCAAAGACGAACAGGCCCGTATCTTCGAGGAATTCGCGCAGGTCAAAGGCCAGGGCGGCGAGGGGACCGGGTTGGGGCTGCCGGTATCGCGGATGCTGGCGGAGCTGCAGGGCGGCACGATCCGCGTAGACAGCGTCCCCGGGGAGGGAGCGTTCTTTACCGTAAGGATCCCATTCGTGATCGCGGCGCAGGACCTCTCGTCGGGAGACCAGAAAGCGGTGGCGCCCGTCGCCCCGATAACGCCGGTGACCGGGAAGATACTCCTCGTCGAAGACAACGAGCTCAACGTAATGCTCATCTCCCACCTCCTCGAAAACCTCCATTGCGCCTTTGACGTGGCCGCGGACGGGGAGGCTGCGGCACAGTTGTTCCAGGACGGGGAATACGGCCTGGTCGTGACCGACATCAACATGCCCCGGTTGACGGGTCTGGAGTTGTGCGCGCTGATCCGGCGCGATACCGACGCCCGAAAAGCCAGCACGCCCGTGGTAGCGCTGACCGCCGGAATGTGGGGCGACGACTGGGAAACGTACCGGAAGGCGGGGATCAATACCGTCGTTCCCAAACCCTTCAAAGAGGAATCTTTCCGGAAAATCATCGAGGAGTACATGGCCGGGGCCTGAGGCCGGAGTGTGAGGCCGGCGCCGTACATCCCGGCGCCGTAAATCCCGGCGCGATCATTGGGCGTGGAAACGTATCTTTAAGGAACCCACACCCGATCGATATGACCCGAACGACCATCCTGCTCCTGCTGTGCCTGGCGACCATACCGGCGCTGGCCAAGCCCCCCGGCATCTACAACATCCGCGACTACGGCGCCAAAGGCGACGGCGCGACGCTGGAAACCGCCGCCATCGACAAGGCTATTGCCGCAGCCTCGGAGGCCGGGGGAGGGACGGTTTTTTTCCCGGCGGGCAAATACCTTTCCTTTACCGTCCACCTGAAAAGCAATGTGTCCTTATACCTGGACCAGGGAGCCATCCTGATCGGCGCGGAGGGCGCGGGATACGACGCCCCGGAACCCAATACGGCCTACGACGCCTACCAGGATTTCGGGCACAATCATTGGAAAAACAGCCTTATATGGGGCGAAGGTCTGCACGATATTTCGATACTGGGACAGGGTATGATATGGGGCAGGGGTCTTATCCGGGACGCCACGGGCAAAACGCCGCCAGGGATAGGGAATAAGACCATTGCGCTCAAATGGTGCCGAAACGTCACCATCCAGGATATATCGATCCTAAAGGCGGGGCACTTCGGCATCCTGGCGACGGGCGTGGACAATCTCTCGATCCGCAACCTGAAAATCGATACCGATCGGGACGGGATGGACATCGATTGCTGTAAGAATGTGCGTGTCTCGGACTGCTATGTCAACTCGCCATTCGATGACGGCATATGTCTGAAGAGCTCGTTCGGGTTGGGTTTGGCCAGGTCGACCGAGAACGTGACGATCACCGGTTGTCAGCTGAGCGGGTATGACGTAGGGACTCTGCTGGACGGAACCTTTAAAAGGACCATCCGGAAGGACCACGTAGACATCCCCACGGGCCGTATAAAACTGGGGACCGAATCGAATGGCGGTTTTAAAAACATCGCTATTTCCAATTGCGTCTTCGACTATTGCCATGGGCTCGCGCTCGAAACGGTCGACGGCGCGCAGCTGGAGGACGTGGCCATCACCAATATCACCATGCGCGACGTCGATATACCCCTATTTATCCGGTTAGGGGAACGGATGCGCGGACCCGATACGATTGCGGTGGGCGTTTGCCGGAGGATCGCCATCAGCAACCTCGTGGTATACAATGCCGACTTCCCCCAGTCCTGTATTATCAGCGGCGACGCGGGACATCCCATCGAGGGCCTTCACCTGAGCGATATCCACCTGCATTTCAAGGGCGGTGGTACGAAGGAAATGGCAACCCGGGTAGTACCCGGTTTTGAAAAAGACTACCCCGAGCCCGGCAGGTTCGGCATCCTTCCTTCCTATGGGTTCTTTATCCGTCATGCCAAAGACGTGCACCTGCACGACATCGAGCTGAGCTATGCCACCGAAGACCACCGTCCGCCCTTCTATATTGAAGACGTGGAGGGCATCGATATGCATCACATCCAGGTGCAAAAAGCCACGGACGCGCCCTGCCTGGTGCTGAAGCACGTCACGGACATCGGCGTGGAGCGTGTCCAACACGTAAAGGACGTGCAGATTGACCGCGCGGACGACCGGACGCTGTGACCGAAAACGTTGTCGTAAATAAAAAGACGGTTGCGCGGTTCAATCGATAAATTTAGGCGCACGTAAAGCCACCCGTATGCGGAAAATGCCGTCGATTGCTTTTGCCATGATCGTTGTTGCTTCCATGACGCGCGCCCAGGGCACGGATAGCGCCACGCGCGCGCAGACAGCGAGCAAAATGGCCTGGTGGCGGGAAGCCCGCTTCGGTCTTTTCATCCATTGGGGCGTTTACTCCGTCCCGGGCGGCGTATATGACGGCCACCCCATCGGCCATGCCGGCGAATGGATCATGAACCGGGGGAAGATTCCGGTGGCGGCCTATCAACAATACGCGAAACAATTCAATCCCGTCAAATACGATCCCGATGCCTGGGTCCGCATGGCCCGCGACGCGGGGATGAAGTACATCGTCATCACCGCAAAACACCACGACGGGTTCGCGATGTTCAAGACCGCCTCGAGCGGGTGGAACATCGTGGACGCCACCCCTTACGGTAAAGACGTCCTGAAGCCCCTGGCAGCGGCTTGCCGCAAATACGGGGTCAAACTGGGGTTCTATTATTCGCAGGCCCAGGACTGGAATAACGCCGGGGGCGCCGCGTCCCGGAAAGCGACCTCCGAAGGCTGGGCCAATCCCGACTCGGCCAGGATCGACGCCTATACACAGACCCACGGAGGACATTGGGACCCGGCGCAGACGACCCGCTCCATGGCCGATTACATCGACCAGGTGGCCGTCCCGCAGGTGCGTGAGCTGCTCACCAACTATGGCGACGTGGCGGTCCTTTGGTGGGATACGCCGACGGGGATGACCGACGAATACGCCCGGAAGATCCACGACCTGCTGGCATTGCAGCCCAATATCATCACCAACGACCGGCTGGAACGTCCCGACTACCCGGGTGACTTCAAAACGCCGGAACAAAAGATACCCAACCCCGGCGAGCTCGACGGGAAGGATTGGGAAACCTGTATGACGATGAACGGGACCTGGGGCTACAAGCCTTCGGATACTCATTGGAAATCCTCCTCGACGCTGATCCGGAACCTGGTGGACATCGCTTCCAAAGGGGGGAATTATCTGCTGAATGTCGGCCCTACGCCCGAGGGAGAGTTCCCACAGGGCAGCATCGACATCCTGAAGGCGATGGGCGCCTGGATGAAAGTGAACGGGGAAGCGATATACGGGACAAAAGCCAGCCCGCTTGGCCCGCTTCCCTGGGGAAGGTGCACCCAAAAAACCGAAGGAGACCATACGTTGTTGTACCTTTCGGTATTCGACTGGCCCGCGGACGGTAACCTGTTGGTCCCGGGCGTGAAAGGACATGTGGTCGCGGCCCGGTTGCTGGCCGGCGGTACGCCGCTGAATACCGAACCCGGCACGGATGGGCTGTTGGTCCACCTGCCTGCCGCGGCCCCGGATACGGTGGCCAGCGTGGTGCGGTTAACCGTCCAGGGGGCGTTTTAATGTGACCTTAGCAAATGAAATTTTACAAGATATGCGTCTGTTCTTACTTATAGCTGTATTTTCCGCCGCGTCCATGGGGGCTGCCGCACAGGTCGCCTCTCCCGCCGGGGACACCGCCGCCTCCGCCTGGACCGTCAAACGCGCCAGGGCTTGGGTGGCAAAAGGAGAATGGAAAAATGGGTTGACACAAAAGCCGCACGGTTCAGTGAACCCCGTCGATTTCACCCTGCAATATCACCGCAACCCGGCACTTTGGAACAAGGTCTTTACGTTTTTACGGACGCAAGACCTGGAGCATCTGGCCCCGGGGAAATATCCCATCGACGGGGACAACGCCTATGCCATGATAAGCCAGGGCCACACCAAGCCGATGGATAGCGTCAAATGGGAGTCCCACCGGCAATACATCGACCTGCATTATGTAATAACCGGAAAGGAAAAGATCGGCGTGGCATCGATAGGCAAGGCGACGGTCACCGAACCCTTTACCGATAAAAGCGATAACGCCCACTATAACGCTACCGGCATATTTTACACGGCCGAGCCCGGTGTCTTTTTCCTGTTCTTCCCGCGCGACGTCCATCGCCCGGGTATCACGGTGCCCGGAACGATGGAGGACAAGAAACTGGTGATCAAAATCAAAGTAAGTCAATGAGCTATAAATTTTTCGCGGCCTTCCTCCTGGCGGGGGGCTTCTTCGGCGGCGCCTCCGCCCAGCTCGTGACCCTGGACTGCTACTTCAACAACGAGTGGCACAAAGACAACAACGGCGACAGCGTCCGCTACCACTACACCTGGGAGGACAAGGCCAACAGCGGTTTTTCCAAACTGGGGGACGTTTTCACGCGGCAGGGGTTTACCCTTAACGAACTAACGGTGGCGCCCACCTCGGAAAATCTCCGGCTGTCGTCAGTATACATCATCGTAGACCCCGACACAAAGGCCGAAAGCCCGAACCCGAACTACGTGTCCCCCGCGGACGTGGAGGCGCTCAGGAACTGGGTAAAGGCGGGCGGTATCCTGGTGCTGATGGGCAACGACAAGGGTAACGCGGAATTCGGGCACTTCAACACCCTGGCCGGGGCGTTCGGCATCCACTTTAACGAGGACTGTGTCAATCACGTCATCGGGAAGGACCATGAACCGGGAAAGATCACCCTGCCAGGCGGTGATTCGATTTTCAAAACGCCGCTGCTGCTCTACATGAAGGACGTCAGCAGCCTCGGTCTTCAAAGCCCCGCGCGACCCGCCATCCTGCATGGCGACACGGTTATCGCCGCCACGTCCCGCTATGGCAAGGGCGTCGTCTTTGCCGTGGGCGATCCCTGGATATATAACGAATACATCGACAACCACAACCTTTCCCCCGGGTTCCAGAACACGGAAGGCGCCGAAGCCTGGGTTGCCTGGATCAAATCCCAGGTGCCGGGCGTCAACGATCCGGCGGACAAGGCCAGACCCGGCGCCCACCACCTGCAAAAGCTATGGGAGACCGATACGGTCGTGATGACGCCCGAATCCGTCCTGCCCGACCTTTCCAAAGGCATACTCTATGTTTCCGAAATCGGCAGGGGGGATGCCAGCGCCTTCGACGGCAACGGGGGCGTGGCCAAAATCGGGACCGACGGCAGGATCATCGACCTGCACTGGGTCACCGGTCTCAATTCCCCCAAGGGGCTGGGGCGTTACAAAAACACCCTGTACGCCGCCGACCTGACGGACGTGGCCGTGATCGACATCCCCAGCGGGAAGGTCGTCCGGACGATCCCCGTGGAAGGCGCCGGTATGCTCAACGATATAACCGTGGACGATAACGGTATCGTGTACGTCTCCGATACCCGCACCGCCAAGGTGCACCGCATCGGACCCGACGGGACCGTCACGACCTGGCTCACCGGTATGACCGGCGCCAATGGGCTAAAGGCGATCGGTAAGGACCTCTATGTGCTGTCGGGGACGCGCTTCCTGAAAGTCGGCCCCGACCGCAAGCAAACGCAGGTCGCCCTCCTGGATCACGGGGGCGACGGGCTGGAGCCGCTAACGGGCGGGGACTTCCTGGCGACCGCGTGGAACGGGTATGTATACTATGTTTACGCCGACGGTCGAGTGGAGCTATTGCTGGATACGCACCTGCTCAAGAGGAATACGGCGGATATAGGATACGACCCGCAGCACAGGATCGTGTTCGTGCCGTCGTTCTGGGGATGGACCGTGGCGGCGTACCGTCTAGATTAAGCCGGTTACGAAGAAAAACAAGCCCGCCGCCGATACCGCGATACTGATCCACCAGAGCGGCCGTCGCCTGGTCAGGATGGCGATCGCGGAAATGGCGATGGCGATCTGGAAAAGCGTAACCGCGCGGGCGAGCGTGGAGTGTTTTTCTATGTGGAGGTGCGACGCGTCCTCGAACTCCCGGGCCTTTGTCTGGCTTTCCGCCTGGTCCTGTTTATAGTGCGCGATGGCGCTGTCGGTGGCGGCGCCTGCGGGAGCGAGCGACCTTATCTCCGCCTTGATGCCTTTTGCCTGGTAATACGCCCACTGGTCGGAGGCCTTGATCTGCTCGATCAGCGCCTCATCGGAGTGGTGACCCGCCAGCAGGCTCGCCAGGGCGGCAAAGACGGCCATGAGCGCGGTGGAGATGGCGATGTACATGGAGCTTTGTTTCTCCTGTTTTTCCAGGGCCTCTTCGACGCCTTCTTCAATGGCTTCGTGCAGGTGTTCTGTGGGGACTTCCATTTCTTCCATGGGGCCAAGATACAGTTTTTGGGCACGCCGCGGCGACGTGATGCGCGGGGGCTACTCCACGCCCGCGACGTTCATCGGCAGGACATACACCCCCTTCGACGCGGTGATAAAGAGGGTCCGTTTGCCGCGGCCGCCGAAACAAAGGTTGGCGGTCCAGTCTTCCGGCACGGGGATGTGCGCGACTTGCACGCCCGCGGGGTTGAAGACAAAAACGCCCTTTCCGGTGAGGTATACGTTGCCCTGCTCGTCCAGGGTCATCCCATCCGAACCCATGGACACGAACAACTTCCGGTCGCCCAGGCTGCCGTCGGGCTGGATGGCGTAGCGGTAGGTCTTGCCGGCGGCGATGTCGGCTACGTAGAGCAAACGGCCGTCCGGGGTACCGACGATCCCATTGGGTTTGCGCAGGGTGCTGTCGACGACGACGGGTTGAGTGGCGCCGGGCGCCAGATAGTACACGGACTGCGCGTCCAGGTCGGGCCGCGACCGGTTCCAATAGTCGCGCTGATAGTAAGGGTCGGTAAAGTATATACCGCCCCGGGCGTCGATCCAAAGGTCGTTGGGCCCGTTGAGCCGGAGGCCATGGAGGTCGTGGAGCAGGACGGTCACTTTTTTGCGGGGGCTGATCGACCAGAGCTCGTCGATCTCGTCAGCGCAGGTAACGAGGTTGCCGTGGCGGTCGAAGTACATGCCGTTGGAGCGGCCGGCGCTGTCCATAAAAAGGCTGAGCCGTCCGTCGAGGTCGTACTTCCAGATGCGGTTATTGGGCTGGTCGGTGAAAAAGACGTTCCCTTTCCGGTCCACCGAAGCGCCTTCTGTAAAGGCGAACTGGCGGGAGACGAGCCGGGGCGTGTCGCCGGGCGCGAAAAGCGCGGTTGGCGCGCTTGCGCCCGGCGTGACCGCCTGAGCCGAGGCGCCCGACGTGGCGAGCGCTAAAAGTGTCAAATAGACAATTGTTCGCATGGTAGCGGCTTTTTTATTGTTGACGCAGCAGTACTTGCACCGTTTCGGGTGTCTCTTGCAGGAGCAATTGCGTCCCGCCGGCGGTCAGCGCCTTTAGCAGGTCGGTGTCGAAGTGCCGGATCGTAAGCAGTGTCAGCCCTTTTTCCGCGGATACGTCGAAGTGGGCCGCGGCGGCTTCGGTGAGCCGGGCGGTGCGGTCGCCCTTGTCGTCGACGCACAGCTGGACCGTGATCGCGCCGTGCTGGACGAGGTTGGGTTGTATGTGCGCGGTTTCGAGCAGGGTGTAGAGCAACCGCGTTTGTCCGCCGATGAACGAAAAGTCGCGCGATTGGAGGTGCAGGAGCACCTGGCTGCGCTTCAGGACGATGATGGGCGGCAGGTCGCGAACGGGTCGGTCGTGTATGAGGGTACCGGGCAGGGCAGGGTCCAGGAAACACCGCACATACATCGGGATGTGTTTGTTCTGGAGCGGTTTGATCGTCTTGGGGTGGATGACCTGGGCGCCGTAATACGCCATTTCGATCACCTCCGCGTAGTTGAGCTCGGGGATGACGCGGGCTTCGGGGAAGAGTTTGGGATCGGCGTTCATCACGCCTTCCACATCCTTCCAGATCGTGAGCGATTCGGCGTCGAGGAGGTTGGAGAAGATCGCGGCGGTATAGTCGCTGCCTTCCCGGCCAAGCGTCGTGCTTTCGTTTTCCGAAGTGGACCCGATAAAGCCCTGGAGGAGGATCGTCCGGCCTTCCGCCAACAGGGGTGTCAAACGCAGGGCGGCCTCGGTGGCGGCATAGTCGAGGTCCACCACCGCGTCCCGGAAGGTGGCGTCGGTCCGGAGGATATCGCGTACGTCGACCCAGGTATTGGGGATGCCGGCGTGGGCCAGGTAATGGTGGAGGATGGTCGTCGACAGGAGCTCGCCGATGCAGACGATCTGGTCGTAGTAGTAGTCGAACTCCCGGACCGGCCGGTCGTGGAGCAGCCATTCTACCTCGGTGAAGAGGTCGACCAGCGCCTCCTGTCCGTTGCCGCCGGGGATGAGGGCGGCGAAGGTCCCGAGGTGTTTTTGCTTGATCGAATCGAAAAGATCCAGGGCTTCCGCCCGTGCGCCACGGTAAAAGGCCTCGGCGACTTTTTCCAGCTCGTTGGTGGTCTTGCCCATGGCAGAAATGACCACGACCAGCGGTTGACCTTGTCGGACGGAGAGGATGGCAGCTGCCTGTTGGATCCGGTCGATGCTGCTGACCGAGGCGCCGCCAAACTTGTATACTTGCATAGGGGGGCAAAACTCGTTATTTTTGACATCATTTCATACAAACAAACGGTCGCTAGTAGCATGCAAACCCATCGTAGAGTACTGACCCTGGACGAGTTCACGATCCAGGAGCTGAGACAATTTCCCGCCGCCACCGGCGAACTCTCCGGACTGCTCCGGGATATCGGCCTGGCCGCAAAACGGATCAACGTGGAAGTCAACAAGGCGGGGTTGGTGGACGACATTTTGGGCGACGCGGGCTCGGTCAACGTCCAGGGCGAGGACGTCAAGAAGCTGGACCTTTTCGCCGACAACCAGCTGATCAGCGTGCTCCGGAACGGCATCTACTGCGCCGGCGTAGCCAGTGAAGAAAACGACGACATCGTCGTTTTTGACGACGAGGTGTCCAACCGGTCCAAGTACGTCGTGCTCATGGACCCGCTGGACGGGAGCTCCAACATCGACGTCAATACCTCCATCGGTTCGATCTTTTCGATCTGCCGCCGCGTCACCCCGCTCGGCACCCCGTGTACGCTCCAGGACTTCCTTCAGCCCGGCGTGCGGATCGTGGCCGCCGGGTATGTGATCTATGGCTCGAGCACCATGCTCGTCTATGGTACCCGCAGGGGCGTCAACGGTTTTACGCTCGACCCCTCGATCGGCGAGTTCTGTCTCAGCCACCGCAGGATGCAGTGCCCCCCCGACGGGACCATCTATTCGGTCAACCACGGCAACTACTACGCCTTCAACCCACGCGTACGGGACTACATCGAACACTGTCAGCAGCAAAAGAACTATACCCAGCGTTATGTCGGGAGCATGGTGGCCGACATCCACCGGAACCTGATCAAGGGTGGGGTTTTCCTTTACCCCGGTACGGTGGCCAAACCCCAGGGGAAGCTCCGTCTCCTCTACGAATGCAACCCCATGGCCTTCCTCATGGAGGTCGCGGGAGGGCTGGCGACCGACGGCGTCCGCCGTATCCTCGAGGTCCCGCCCACCGGGCTCCACCAGCGTTCGCCGTTATTCCTGGGCAGCAGGTCGATGATGGAGACGCTCACGGGGATGCTGACGCGGTAAACCCCGGGGTCGTTTTGAAGTCATATATTTATGCCCCGTAAAACCCATGCTATGCGACAGATCGTTCTTCTCACGCTTGGTCTAGTGATGTTTTCTTTCCGGCCCGCGCCCGCCCGCACACCCGCGCCCGCCGGCACACCCGCGCCCGCGGCGTTGCCCTTCAATCAGGAAATCCTGAAGTACGTCAACGAGTTCCGCGCCGACAACGGCAAACCCGCGCTCACTATGAACGCGGACATGGTGGAGACCGCCGGTATCCACAGTACGGCCATGGCCAAGGGCACCGTCCCCTTCGGGCACGACAACTTCGATATCCGTTTTAAATACATCGCGGCCAAGCTGGGCCACATCAACGCCTTTGCGGAGAACGTTGCCATGGGCAAGATGAATGCCCGGCAGGTCGTGGATGGGTGGATACACAGTCCCGGCCACCGTAAGAACATGCTGGGCGACTATAACCTCACGGGGATCGCCACCGCCACCTCCGCCGACGGGCAGATATATTTCACGCAGCTCTTCGCGCACCAGCAGCCATAGGCGCCGGCCTGGGGCTCCCAGCGGGTGATTTGGCCAATAACCGCGGGTAACGTAATTTGCCGCCCATGGAGCAGCCGCCCCCCATCATCCAGGTGCGCAACCTGGTCAAACGCTATGGAACCTTCGAAGCCGTCAAAGGCATCAGCTTTGACGTGCGGAAGGGGGAGATATTCGGTCTGCTGGGACCGAACGGCGCCGGCAAATCCACGACCCTGGAGATCATCGAGACGCTGCGGGATAAGACCGACGGTTCGGTCATCGTGGACGGGCTCGACCTGGACCGTTCCCCGAACGAGATCAAGAAGATCATCGGCGTCCAGCTTCAGACGTCCGGCTATTACCCTGGATTGAACCTTACGCAGCTGATCAACCTGTTCGCCGGCCTGTACAACCGATCGGTCGATCCGCTCCGGCTGCTGGACTCGGTGAACCTCCGCGACAAGGCGAGGGCGCTCTATAAACAACTGAGCGGCGGCCAGAAGCAACGCTTTTCGATCGCGACCACGCTCATCAACGATCCAAGGATCGTTTTCCTGGACGAACCGACCACCGGTCTCGATCCCCAGGCTCGTCGGAACCTTTGGGACCTGATCCGGGAAATCCGCGCCAAGGGCACCACCGTTATCCTGACCACCCATTATATGGACGAAGCCGAGCTGTTGTGCGATCGCGTCGCCATCATCGACTCCGGGGCCATCATCGCCCTGGATACCCCGGACGGTCTGATCGATCACCTCGTGGCCTCGGGTTTTGAACGGGAAAGGGAAGTTAAAAAAGCCAACCTCGAGGATGTTTTTATCCGCATGACGGGTAAACATCTCCGGGACACATAAACCATACATATGCACAAATCGTCGTCTCTGCTTTCCCTAGCCCTTCTTGCCATAGGAACGGGCGCATTTGCACAAGTCAAGAAACCCGCAACAAAACCAACCACCGCCGCGAAAAAGCCGGCCGCAACCGCTCCCGCTGCACTCAAGACCGGGACCGACTCCCTGAGTTATGCCATCGGCATCAACGTGGCTACCTATTTCAAGAAGCAAGGCGTCGACAAGCTGAACTACGCCATGCTGGACAAGGCATGCGCGGACATTTTCGGGGATAAGGCACCCGTCCTCACCGATGAACAAGCAGTTATGACGATACAACAGCGACTCCAGGAATTCATGGCGCAAAAATCCGACGCCATCAAGGAGGAAGGCAAGAAGTTCCTCGCCGAGAACAAAAAACGCCCCGGGGTGATGGAGCTCCAGGACGGCCTCCAGTATGAAGTCATCCGTCGCGGAACGGGACCGGTGCCGACGGACACGAGCATCGTAAAGGTCAACTATACCGGCTATCTCCTCAGCGGTAAGAAATTCGACGCTTCCGCGGACCATGGCGGGCCCGCCACCTTCCCGCTGAACCGCGTCATCAAGGGCTGGACCGAGGGTGTCAAGCTGATGCCCGTCGGGTCTTCCTATAAATTCTATATTCCTTCCGACCTGGCCTACGGCGACCGTGGCGCGGGGAACGACATACCCGGAGGCAGCACACTGATCTTCGAAGTGGACCTGCTGGAGATCGTGCCCCCGGCGCCGCCCGCACCCGTCATCAAACCGATGCCCGATACGCCCCAGGCGAAACAATAGCTATGAGCGACCCGCGTTACCCCATCGGCAAATACGAGCCGCAGCCTTATTCCGACAAGCTCCGGGAGGCCTGGACAGCGGACATCCGTTTCCTGCCCGCCCTCCTGGAGAATACGGTTTCGCGGCTCGACGAATCCCAGTTAAAAACCCCCTACCGCGAAGGTGGCTGGACGGTGCAGCAGGTGGTGCACCACGTGGCCGACAGCCACATCAACGCATACACCCGGTTTAAACTGGGGTTGACGGAGGAAACGCCCACCATCAAGCCATATGAGGAAAAGTCCTGGGCGCAGCTGGCGGATACGGCCCTCCCGATCAACCTTTCCCTGACACTGCTCCATGCCCTGCACGCGCGATGGGTGGCGGTGCTGGAGAGCATCCAGGGGGAACGGTGGGACCGCGAAGTGGTCCATCCCGAAACGGGCAAGCACCTGAGCCTCTGGACGCTATTGGGTATGTACGCCTGGCATGGGCGGCACCACGTAGCGCACATCACCACCCTCATAGAAACAAAAGGCTGGTAACATGACCCAAGACCCCCTGCGCTGGGAGGTGCTCGACAGCACCTACATCAGCCGCCACCAATATTTCACCGCCCGCCGCGACCGTTGCCGTCGTCCGGACGGCGTGATCGTCCCCGAGTACTACGTGGTGGAGCTGCCGCCCTCGGTGTGCGTCGTCGCGTTGACCGAAGACCGGGAAGCGGTGATGATCCGGCAGTACCGTCACCCCATCGCCGAAAGCATCCTTGAGATACCCGGCGGCTTTATCGATCCGGGAGAGGACCCCGCCACCGCCGCCCGCAGGGAGCTGCTCGAAGAGACCGGCTACGCCTTCCAGGACATCGTTCCCCTCGGCAGGATCGCGGCCAACCCCGGTCTGTTGGACAACTATACCTGGCTGTTCCTGGCGACCGGGGGCAAAAAGGTCCAGGGGCAGCACCTCGACCCCAACGAAGAGATCGAGATCATCCTCCAGCCGCTGGACGAGGTCCGGGAAATGGTCCTGGGAAACCGGCTGGCCCAGGCGCTGCATACGGTTTGTTTCTTTTACGCCTTCCGGTATTTAGGGGACCTTTAAGTATCTTTAGGCTGATGCCAACCTGGAAAAAATACGGGTTCCTGTTCACCTTGTTGTTTTTCGCCCGCGACCTCTCAGCCCAGCAAAACGATATGCTCGGGCAGGCCGCCTACCTGTACCGGAACAGGGCTTATGCCATGGCGCTCCAGACACTCGACAAGGCCGTCGCGTCCAACCCGGAGTGGGCGGAGGCCTACAACCTCCGGGGACTGACGCTAAAGGCGATGGGGAACCTCAACATGGCCATCCAGGATTTCAGCAAGGCCATCTCCCTTTTTGTGCGCTATATCGACGCCTACAACAACCGGGGCATGTCGTACTTCCTGCAAGGTGAATACGAGAAGGCCGTCGAAGACTACGGCCATTGTCTGGACCTGAGCAGGGGCAACCGCGACGTGTATTTTTTTAACCGCGCCAACGCCGAGCTCGCGGAACGGCTGTATCAGGACGCCATCAACGACTTCACGGCCGCCGTCAAGGTAAATCCCGGTATGCCGGAAGCGTTCAACAACCGGGGCCGGGCACGGCTTGGCCAACTGGACACCGCGGGCGCGCTGGCGGACTTCCAGAATGCCGTGGATGCGCAACCTTCCTACCTGGAAGGGTACATGAACATGGCCATCCTGCAGGAGGCCAGGGGCGACTGCGAGCACGCGTTAATAACATACCGCAAGCTCCTCCGCTGGAACCCTGGGTACGCCAGGGGCTACCTCGAGATCGGCGCGCTGGAGCAGGAATGCGACGGCGACGCCAAGGAAGCCCTGAAGAACTACAACAAAGCCATCGAATTGGACCCCGACTTTGGGGAAGCCTTTAACAACCGGGGCACCCTGGAGATGCACGACAAGGATTTCAAAAAGGCCGCGCGGGATTTCGGGCGGGCGATTGCGCTCACGTCGCTGAACCCGGATTTTTATTACAACCGCGGTATGGCGCTAAAGGCTTTGGACAAAAAGGAAAGCGCCATACGGGATTTCACCGCGGCCATCGGGCTGGATTCGACGTATGCGCCCGCGCTGTATAACAGGGCGCTCCTCCACATGGCGACGGGTCATATCCCGGACGCCTGCGTCGATTTCCAGGCAGCGCTCCGCCATGGCGTGTCCCAGGCCGCGGACGACCTGAAGCGGAATTGTACCGGAAGCCGCGAATAGCGGCTTCCCCAATAATTAGCTAAAATTTAGACTTGTCCACTTCCCCCACCACAAAAACACTCCCGCACACCAGGACGAGGTCGTCTTTGTGCGCGCGACCCAGGGCTTCCTTCAGGGCTGTGTTCACGTCCGGATAGGACTGCCCGGAAAGACCGGCCTCCTCCGCGGCGGCCCACAGGTCTTCGGCCGCTAGCGCCCGGGGTATCGGCGCCTGCGTAAAATAATAGTGGGCGTCCCTGGGTAATATTTCCAGGACGGAACGTACGTCTTTATCCTTAACCATACCCATGATGACATGGAGCTGGTGGAACGTGGTGACTTCGAGCTGGCGGACCAGTTCCCGTATGCCGTCTTCGTTGTGGGCAACGTCGAGGATGACCGACGGGTGCTCGTGGACGTGCTCCCAGCGTCCGTGCAGACCGGTGAGCGTCCTGGTTTTGGCAAGACCTTCCCGGAGCGCGGCGTCGGATATCTTCCAACCCCTTTCGCGCAGCTGGTGGACCGCCTGGAGTACGGTGACGAGGTTCTTGGTTTGGTAAAGACCGGTGAGGTCCAGCGTATAGAAGTCCTTGATGTCGGTGTGCCGGATCGTGACTTCCACCTTCATGTCGTGACCCTCGAAATCCCAGTTGGTCGCCACCCGTTCACGGTCCGCGAAGGAAATGGGCGCCTTCTTTTCCCGGGCCTTCCGGTTGAACAGGGGGCCGGTGGCTTCCCGGAACTCGCCGATCACCACGGGTATGTCGCGTTTGATGATACCGGCTTTTTCAGTGGCGATCTTTTCCAGGGTATCGCCCAGGAGGTGCATATGGTCGTACCCGATATTGGTGATGATGGCCAGCTCCGGGGTGATCACGTTGGTAGAGTCCAGACGTCCGCCCAGCCCGGTCTCGATCACGGCGATGTCCACCTCCTGGTTGGCGAAGTAGTCGAAGGCCATGGCCACGGTGATCTCGAAGAACGAGGGATCGATCTTGTCGATGTGCGGCTGGATATGCGAGACGAAGTCGACGACGAAGTCTTCATCGATCTCCTTTCCGTCCACCTTGATGCGCTCCCGGAAGTCGTGGAGGTGCGGGGAGGTGTAGAGGCCCGTATGGTAACCGGCGGATTGCAGGATGGCGGCCAGCATATGGCTGACTGAGCCCTTGCCGTTGGTGCCGGCGATGTGGATGGACTTGAACCGCAGCTCGGGATTTTCGAGTACCTCGCAAAGGGCTACGGTATTGCTCAGGTCTGCTTTGTAGGCCGCCGCGCCGACACGGCTAAACATAGGCAGGCGGGTGAACAGATAGTCGACGGTTTCCAGATAGTTCATTGGTGAGGCAAAATAACGGTTCTATTGTGTAACTCTGAAACTAAAGATGATGGTTCCTGTTTGCTCGTCTGCATTTCCCTGGTTGAACTTCAATTCCCGCGCGAGTTCCAGCGCCAGGTCGGCATATTGGCTGCCGTTGCTGGCGGTCGATCCCCTGGGTTGGTACGAAACGCTGATCACATGTCCGTTGCGGTCCACCTTGAGGTCTACGGCTATCTTGGCATTCTCCTTGAAATCGCGTTGGAAAGAGGGCATGGAAAAACTCCTTCCCACCAACCCGCGCACGATGGCCGCGCCCGAATGACCCGTTCCCCCGTTCCCGGTATAGTTCTTCGAGTTGGGGTCGCCGTTAGGGTTGCCCTGGTCGCCGTGACCACCGGCGATGCCTTCGTTCTGGCTCTTGTTAAAGGCGTCCTGGTTGTTCCCGCCGGGGCCCTGGGCGCCGGGCACTTTGAAGATGGCCTTGGGCTTCGGTGGGGCGGGCGTGGGGTTCACCACGGCTTTGGGGACAGAGGCTACTTTGGGCGCCGTTTCCCGTATGACCGGCTTGGGGGTGGGTTTGGCCTTTTTGGGCTTATTCACCGCGGTCTCTTCGTCGTTGTTGTTATCGTTGGTCTCTATGTTGGGCTGCGCGCTCGGCGGAGCCTGGGCCCTTACCGGCGCGGAATGCGTCTTGACCTCCGGCGCGGGATCACCGGGGGCGAGCGGTTGTTCGGTACCGGAACCCTGGTCGCTGTTACCCAGGTTCACCTCGATCCCCAGGTCCTGGGGCGGTGGCGGGGCCTGGGGTATCTTAAACCCCACGAATATCAGGAAAAGGAGCAAGGCGCCATGCCAGACCAGGGTCGCCACCAGCGCTTTTGTATTCTTTGCCGTATCGGGAGCCTGTTGCATGTTACAAATATACTTTTTGGTTGCCTTACAACGATGGGGTCACTGTTAAAATTGCATTATGCGCGGGCGGGCGCGGACCGATTAGCGTTCCGGTGTCAGCACCCGCAGCGACCGCGGTAAAATGGCGGCCTTCAGCCGGTTTACCTTCCCCTTGTACTCCCCGTCCACCTGGAAGTGCACGCGCCTATTACAGGCGATCGTAACCGACTGGACAGAAACGACCTCCTCCCGTTCCAGGTGCTGTTTGCGGTGGGGTAAAAAAAGCCGGGGCAGGTCCCACCACCGGAAGTCCTTCATCATGATCACTTCGAAACGCCCGTCCGTCAGCGAGCCGGTAGGGTTGACGATGGCCCCGGTACCGAACATCCGCGCGTTGGCCAGCATCAGCATATACACGCTTTTGTTGAGCTTCTGGTCGCCCCCGCGGACATAGATGCGAAAACGGTTCCGGTGGAGCACCGTCTTGAAGAACAACCGCCCGTACCCCCACATCCCCCGGAAGCCTTCCCGCGCGTATTGCTCCACGAGGGACGCGTTCAGGCCCAGGTCGCACAGGTGGATGCACAACCCGAACCCCTGGAGATGGATGGTATCGATCTGCGTGATATGCGTTCCCAGGGCGACGCGCAGCGCGTCCCGCGGATGCGTGGGCAGCCCCAGCTCCCGGGCCAGTCCGTTGGCAGAGCCCAGGGGAATGATCCCCAGGGCGATGGGCTGGTGCACGAGCTGCTCCGCCACCATCTTCACCGTCCCGTCTCCCCCCACCGCGACCACCCGCGTAAACGGTTGCGTTCCCAACAGGTGGCGCAATTCTTGTACGTCATGGGTCCCCGTCGTGTTATAGGACAGGTAGTCGAAGGGCTGGACGGCCCTGGCCTGTTCCAGGCTCGTCCAGAAAAGCCCCTTGTCCTTGCCGCCCGAGACGGGGTTGACGACGAATAATATTTTTTCTGTGTTGTTCATAAACCGGCGTGCCCAAATTTCGTTAAATTAATCATCCATGCGAAAAGCCGCTATCCCCACTATCGTCGTTTATCCCGGGTACGCCAATCACACCGGGATGGTGGTGTTCGGCCACGTCTTCAGGCAAAACCTGCGCCATTGGTATCCCTATTCCGATAATTTTTTCGCCAACCTGCGCGTGCTCTGGAAGCTCTTCCGTGTCAAGGGCCTGGCGGGCGTCCGTGTCCAGCTCTGTATGGGCGCGGTGCTGGCGGAGACCACCACTGACGCCAAGGGCTACTACCGTTTCGACCTGGCCATGGAGCCTTCCGTCCCCTATGGGTGGACTGCCGTCGACGTCCGCCTCACCCCTGGCGGCGGTTATGAGGCCCCAGCGGCCCAGGGCCGCGTCCTGAGACCCGCGCTCAACTCCTACGACATCATCAGCGACATCGACGATACGCTCCTCATCTCCCATTCCCTCAACTGGTGGAAAAAGTTCCGCCTGCTGATCATGCACCAGCCCAGCGAGCGCAAGCCCTTCGACGGCGTCGTTTCCCACTACCAGCAACTCTACGACGCCAACAGCCGCAAGGGCTCCTGTCTGTTCTCCTTCGTCTCCAGCAGCGAATGGAACCTCTATCCCTTTATCCGTGCCTTTTCGCGGAACTACCAGGTCCCCCGCGGGATATACCTCATGGGCGCGCTCAAGACCCGCTTCACCGAGCTCTTCCGCACCGGCGGCGGCAACCACGGGCACAAGCTCCTGAAAATCCAGGAAATCTTCCGCTATTACCCGGACCACCATTTTATCCTGCTCGGCGACGACACCCAGCAGGACCCCTTCCTGTACATGCAGGCGGTCCGCAAGTACCCCACACAGGTCGCCTGCGTATATATCCGTCACACGCGTAAAAAGCCCTCCCGCGAGGTCGATGCGATGCTCGGGGAGATAGGGCGCCTGGGCGTGCCGTATTGTTATTTCCGGCATTCCGAGGAGGC